>CALMYM010000401.1 GCA_937873675.1 uncultured Alphaproteobacteria bacterium
CAGAGCGCGCGCCGATGCAATCGACGCCGGCCTCGAGGCACGCGGTCGACCGGCCATCACTCGATGAAGGTCAGCCGACCGGAGGCGAGCTCGACGTTGCGCAGGCGGCGGATGAAGCTCATGCCGAGCAGGTTGGTGCCGAGCGCGCGTTCGGGCATCACCAGCGCCTCGACGTTCTTCACCCGCACGGCGCCGACGCGAACCTCGGAGAGGGTGACGCGGGCGGCGCGCGCGGTGCCGTTGGCGGTGGCGATCGGCACGGTGTAGTCGGACGGCATGAGCGGGCGGACGCCGATCGCCGCCGCATCCTCGTAGCGCAGGGCGACGGAGGTGGCGCGGGTGTCGACCATGACGGGGACGGTGCGGCCCTTGCTCGCGGCTTCGGTCAGGAAGTGTCCGCGGGAGTCGGACTTGAGGGTGACGCTGCGGCCGTGGCCGGGCAGGACCCGAGCGGTGGCGCCCGAGCCTTCCTCGACGCGATAGCCGACGGCCCGCGCCTCCATGGCGACGGGGCGTTCGGTTACGAAGGCGACGACGTGCAGGAGCCACGGCACCCAGGCCGGAGACATGAGCGCCGCCATCGCGCCGAAGAGGGTCAGTCGCAGGGCATTGCGATACATGGCCTGGGCATCTCCGATCCCGATCGATGCTAGGCGCATGGGACTAACGAGTTCTGAAGACCGGTGCGAGGTTCGTCCCGAAAGTTCGAATTTCAGGCGGAAACGGCCGATTCCAGGCGCGCGTCGGCGGCGAAGCGGCGGATCTCGGCGAGGTCGCGGAAGCTCGCCTGGGCGCCGGTCTCGCGACAGGCGAGGGCTCCGGCGGCGAGGCCCTGGCGCAGCGCCGTCTCGACCGTCTCGCCGCGATCGAGGGCGGCGGCCAAGGCGCCGCACAGGGCGTCGCCTGCACCGGTGGTGTCGACGGCGACGACGGCCGGCGACGTGCCGATCAGCGTGGGGCGGTCGGGTCGGGCGGCGACGAGACCGCGCGGTCCCAGGGTGACGACGACGAGGGTGGCGAACCGCGCCGCGGCGGCCTCCGCGAAGGCGCGGTACTCGTGCGGCAGGCCGAAGAGAGCGGCGTAGCCGCGCGCCTCGTGTTCGTTGACGACGACCACGTCGGCGTCGGCGAAGGCGGCCTCGGCGACCGGTTCGGCGGGGGCGGCGTTGTAGACGACGCGGGCGCCGGCGGCGCGGGCACGGGCGATGGCGCGTTCGACCTCCTTGGTTCCCAGCGAGTTCTGGGTGAGGAGGGTGACGCCGGGGCCGAGGAGACCGTCGAGCTGTTCGGCGCGGGTGGCGCGATTGGCGGCGTCGGCGCCGATCATCAGGTTCTCGCCGGTGGGATCGACGGCGATCATCTGGGCGCCGGTCGGCCTGGCGGCGGGGCTTACTCGGGAGAGTTGGAGGCCGATCCGTTCCCCCCCCGCGAGCGCCACGTCGGCGAAGCCGTCGCGACCGACGCAGCCGACCAGCACCACCTTCGCGCCGGCGAGAGCCGCCGCCACCGCCTGGTTGGCGCCCTTGCCGCCGGGAAAGAGCTGGTAGTCACGTCCCTTGACGGTCTCGCCGGGGACGGGGAAGCGCGGGACGACCGTGACCATGTCGACGTTGATGGTGCCGAAGGCGACGATCACCGGCCCCTCCCCCGCGCGTCACTTGGTCCCGTACATGCGGTCGCCGGCGTCGCCGAGACCGGGGACGATGTAGCCGTGATCGTTGAGTTGGTCGTCGATCGCGGCGGTGTAGATCGGCACGTCGGGATGTTCGCCGCGGAAGCGGTCGATGCCTTCCGGCGCCGCGAGCAGGCAGACGAAGATCATACGACGCGCGCCGGCCTGCTTCAGCCGCTCGACGGCGGCGCAGGCGGAATTGGCGGTCGCCAGCATCGGATCGAGGACGATGACGGTGCGGTCGGCGATGTCCTCGGGCGCCTTGAAGTAGTACTCGACCGCCTTCAGCGTCTTCGGATCGCGGTAGAGGCCGACATGGGCGACGCGGGCGGAGGGCACCAGCTCGAGCATGCCCTCGAGCAGGCCCATGCCGGCGCGCAGGATCGGTGCGAAGACCAGCTTCTTGCCCTCGAGCATGGGCGCGCGGATCGCCTTCAGCGGCGTCTCGATCTCGACCGTGGTCAGTTCGAGGTCGCGGGTCGCCTCGTAGCAGAGCAACAGCGAGATCTCCCGCAACAGCTCGCGGAAGCTCTTGGTGGAGGCGGTCTTGTCGCGCATCAGCGTCAGCTTGTGCGCCACCAGCGGATGGTCGACCACCGTCACGCCGTTCGCCGTCATCACCATTCTCCTCTCACTGATCATCGTGCCCACGGAATTCGGACTCGTCCGATTTCCGTGAGCGTTACGGCCCGACCGGCCGACGCGCGTTCGCGCTCGCCTTCGCCCGTGGCGTTTCGAAAGGATCGAAACGCCACGGGCTCGGTGACACCTGTTCGCTCGGCGTCGACCTTAACCGACGACACCCGTGCCGCAAGGGCGTGGCGGCATCGGTCCACCGCTCGTTGCCGCGGCTTCCTTGCGAGGCGCGTCCCTTCGCGCGAGACTCGATGGCTCGACCGAGACGAACGATGGGCGATTCGTCGTCGCACCACCCGCGGAGATGGAGACGCCGCCGCCGATGACCGAGGACCAGGCCCCCGTCGATCCCAATCTCTCCCGCGCGGCCCGGCGGATGCTGACGGCGAGGGGGGTCAGGGACCGCGCCATTCGGCTGTTCGCCCTCCCCCTAATGGATCGGCTCTACCTTTCCCCCGTCGTTCTCCCCCGCCTCGACACCACCGCCCGCTTCGTCGCCGAACTGACGCGCTCGGAACACCCGACGCTCGAGGTGCCGCCGCATGCCCGCTGGCGCGACTTCGACGTCGGCGAATGCGACCGCTGGGGCATGCTCGCGGCGGCGCGCGAGTGGACCGACGAGCGCGAGATCGGCCGCGCCGCGGTCGATCTGGCGACGGTGTCGGTGCTGACCGACGCCGGCGCGGGACCGCGCTGGGTCTATGCCGAGGCCTCGACCGGCGAGACCTACTCGCGCTCGGAAGGGCTGGCGGTCGCCTCGCTCGCCATGTTCGCCTCCGGCATCTTCTCCTCCGAGCCGTTCGATCCCCTGCGCGCCGACGCGCGGGCGCTGGCCGGGCTGACGGCGGAGGAACTCGCCGACGGGTTCCAGGTCTCGCCCTCCAATCCGCTGGTCGGGCTCGAAGGCCGGCTCGGCCTGATCAACCGGCTGGGGCAGGCGATGGCCTACCGCGGCGACATCTTCACCACCGACGACGGCTCGATCCGGCCGGGCGGCTTGGTCGACCACCTCTTCCGCCTCTTCCCCGACGGTCGGGTGCCGGCGGCGCGGGTGCTGGAGATCCTGCTCGACGGGCTCGGCGGGGTGTGGCCGGGGCCCTATCTCCTCGGCGGGGTGCCGCTCGGCGACACCTGGATCCATCGCAAGCTCGTCACCGACGACGCCACCTCCGGGCTGATGCCGCTGCACAAGGCGCCGCAGTGGCTGGCCTATTCACTGATCGAGCCGCTCTCCTGGGCCGGGCTCGAGATCACCGACCTCGACGGACTGACCGGCCTCTCCTGCTACCGCAACGGCGGGCTGATGATCGATTCCGGCCTGCTGCAACTGCGCGACCGATCGCAGCTCACCCGTGTCCACGCGATCGATTCGGAGCTGGTGGTCGAATGGCGGGCGCTGACCGTGGCGCTGATCGACCGGCTCGCCGGGGTGGTGCGGCAGATCCTCGACCGCAACGCCTGGAACTTCCCGCTCGCCTGCGTGCTGGAGGGCGGCACCTGGCTCGCCGGCCGGCGGCTGGCCCGCGAGATCCGCCCCGACGGCTCGCCGCCGCTGATGGTGGAGAGCGACGGCACGGTGTTCTGAGCGGAGAGGACGTCTCACCGCGCCAGCGGATGGTCTCGTTGCGACGCATCGTGCGACGCCGCGGTCCGCGGCTTCGGATCGCGGAGGATCAGCCGCGGCTCGGTGGCGAGGGTCAGGCGCTCGGCCAGATCGATCAGCGAGAGGGTCGGCGAAGATCGGAAGAACTGGGCGTCGGGGACGTCCATCCACAGGCGATCGGCCCAGGCCCAGACCTCGAAGGGGGTGTCGCCGATGCCGTCGCCGTCGCGGTCGAAGCCCTCGAAGGCGTCCCAATGGTTGTCGCGCCACACGCTCTTCAGCGCAGTGCCGCCGCCACGCACCACCACCTCCCCGTGGTTGCCGGTGAAGGCGTTGACCTCGAAGACGTTGCCGGCGAGGGTGGAGTGCAGCATCACCGCGGTGCCGGAGAAGGCGATGCGATTGGCCCGGAAGAGATTGATGTCGTCCGGGTCGCCGGGCGAGCCGTCGAGGTAGACGGCGACCGAATTGGCGACGAGGTCGTTGTCGAGGACGCGGACGCGGCTCGCATCCTTGAGGACCAACCCCTGGCCGGCGATGTCGCGCCCCGAGCGGATGAAGTTGCCCTCGATCGCAACGTCCTCGGAGAAGACCACCATGACGCCGACGGCGTTGCCGTCGAAGCGGTTGGCGCGGATCTCGATGTCGGTCGACTGGAGGATCTGCACGCCGTAGCGGCTGTCGGCGACGGTGTTGCCGACGAGGCGATTGCCGGGCGCGTGGATGGCGAAGCCGTCGCGGACGCGGGAGATGTCGTTGGCCTCGATGAGATTGCCGGTCGAGTACCACAGCCGCACGGCGTCGCCGCGGCGCTCCTCGGGCAGGTTCTTCGAGGCGATGCGGTTGCGGCGGACGGTGTTGCCGTTCGCCTGCTGCAACTGGATGCCGTAGAGGCAATCCTCGATCACCAGATCCTCGACGATGCCGTTGGCGCCGGCGAGCCTGAGCGCCGCGTCGATGCCGTCGTTGCGATCGCCGGAGCCGCGCAGCGTCAGGCCGGAGACGGTGACGCCGTCGGCCTCGACCGCCAGCACCGTACCCACCCCGCCGCCGTCGACGGTCGCTCGGCCACCGCCGCGCAGCACCATCGGCTTGACGTTCGCCGCCGGCCCGGCATAGAGGCGGGGTTCGGGCCGCAGCGTGGTCCCCGCCGGGGTGGCGTCGATCAACGGCTGGAGCCGGCGGGCGACGGCGGCCACGGGCGGCGGAGCGGCCGGGACGACCAGACGCACGGCGCCGAGAAGGGCGAGCGCGAGCGCGACGGCGAGCGCCGCGCGGCGCGGCCACCGTCGTCCGGTCCCGTCGGTCGTGTCGTCGTCGCGCCGCAACGTCTCTCCGTCGTCCTTCGGCCTCGCCCTGCGTGGCGGAGAGGCCAAGATGCCGTAGTCGCCGACGCCGGTCCTCGAGATCGGACAAGTGCGGCGATCACCTCATGAACGACGAAGGGCGGCCTCTCGGCCGCCCTTCGATGACTCTTCCGGACCTCGGATCTCAGCCCTCGACGGCCGAGAAGTCGAGCGGCACGCCGGTCGCGGCGGTGAGGTCGGCGATGCCGACGCCCGGGGCCATCTCGACGACCTTCAGGCCTTCCGGCGTCACGTCGATCACCGCGAGATCGGTGATCATGCGGTCGACGACGCCCTGGCCGGTCAGCGGCAGGGTGCACTCGGGGACGATCTTGTGGACGCCGCCCTTGGCGACGTGCTCCATCAGGACGATGACGCGGCGGACGCCGGCGACGAGGTCCATGGCGCCGCCCATGCCCTTGACCATCGAGCCGGGGATCATCCAGTTGGCGAGGTCACCGTCTTTCGACACCTGCATGGCGCCGAGGATGGCGAGGTTGATGTGGCCGCCACGGATCATGGCGAACGAGTCGGCCGAGGAGAAGAACGAGGCGCCGGGCAGCGCCGTCACCGTCTGCTTGCCGGCGTTGATCAGATCCGCATCGAGCTCCAGCTCGGTCGGGAAGGGGCCGATGCCGAGCAGACCGTTCTCCGACTGCAGCCACACCTTCATCCCCTCGGGGATGTAGTTGGCGACCAGCGTCGGCAGGCCGATGCCGAGATTGACGTAGTAGCCGTCTTCGAGTTCGCGGGCGGCGCGGGCCGCCATTTCGTCACGCGTCCAGGGCATGGGGCGTTCCTCCTCAGGCGGTCTTGCGCAGAGTGCGCTGTTCGATGCGCTTCTCCGGATTGGCGTTCAGGACGAGACGCTGCACGAAGATGCCGGGGGTGTGGATCTCGTCCGGGTCGAGCGAGCCGATCGGCACGATCTCTTCGACCTCGGCGATGGTGACGCGGCCGGCCATGGCGCACATCGGATTGAAGTTCCGCGCCGTCTTCCGATAGATCAGGTTGCCGGAGGTGTCGGCGCGCCACGCCTTGACCAGGGCGACGTCGGTGACGATGCCGCGCTCCATGACATACTTGCGGCCGTCGAACTCGCGCACTTCCTTGCCGTCGGCGACCACGGTGCCGACGCCGGTGGCGGTGAAGAAGGCCGGGATGCCGGCGCCGCCGGCGCGCAGCCGCTCGGCGAGCGTGCCCTGCGGCGCGAATTCGAGCTCGAGCTCGCCGGAGAGGAACTGCTGGGCGAAGAGCTTGTTCTCGCCGACGTAGGACGAGATCATCTTCTTGATCTGGCGGGTCTCGAGCAGCAGGCCGAGGCCGAAGCCGTCGACGCCGGCGTTGTTGGAGACGCAGGTGAGGCCGGTGACGCCCGAGTCGCGCAGCGCCTCGATCAGGGCCTCGGGGATGCCGCACAGACCGAAACCGCCGACGGCGAAGGTCTGTCCGTCCTTCACCACGCCCTCGAGGGCCGCGGCGGCGTTCGGAAAGAGTTTTTTCATGTGTCCCGTCTTCCTCGGTGATGGATGAGACGAAGTGGCCGTGGCCCGCCGATGCGAGGCGCCGGGGAGGCGTCCGCGATCCCGTCCCGTCCGCCGCGGCGGAGAGGATGCGGGCCATCGTGCGCCGCACACTACAGGACTCGTGCCGCGGTGCGGAAGCCCGCGGCGACCGCGACCTTCGTTTTGGTCGCGGAGCGGACACGGGGGATAATCGGGTCGGCGCGGGCGCGCGGACTGGAAACGGACGAGCCGCCTCACTAAGGTCCACGGCCCCGCAGCCCGCTCGGAGATCCGCCATGACCGCCGCTCTCGACCCGCAGGTCGCCGCCCGTATCGCGACGCAGATCGCCGCCGAGATCGGCTGCCGCCCGGCCCAGGTTTCCGCCGCCGTCGGACTGCTCGACGAGGGCTCGACGGTTCCCTTCGTGGCGCGCTACCGCAAGGAGGCGACCGGCGGGCTCGACGACACCCAGCTGCGCACGCTCGAGGAACGTCTCGCCTACCTGCGCGAGATGGAGGCGCGGCGCATCGCGGTGATCGACTCGATCCGCACTCAGGGCAAGCTGACGCCGGAACTCGAAGAGAAACTCGCCAAGGCGGCGACCAAGGCGGAGATCGAGGACCTCTATCTGCCCTACAAGCCGAAGCGGCGGACCCGCGCCGAGATCGCCCGCGAGAAGGGCCTCGGGCCGCTCGCCGAGCAGATCCTCGCCGATCGTTCGGTCGACCCGAAGGCGCTCGCCGCCTCTTTCGTCACGGAAGAGGTCGCCGACGTGAAGGCGGCGCTCGACGGGGCGCGCGACATCCTCACCGAGCAGTTCGCCGAGAACGCCGAACTGGTCGGCCGGCTGCGCAGCCACGTCCAGACCGGCGCGCGGCTGCGCTCCAAGGTGGTCGAGGGCAAGGAGCAGGCGGGCGAGAAGTTCGCCGACTATTTCGATCACGTCGAGCGCCTCGCCGACGTGCCGAGCCATCGGGCGCTCGCCATGCTGCGCGGCCGCAACGAGGAGGTGCTGTCGCTCGACGTCGAAGTCGACGCCGACGACACCGCGCCGGTGAAGCCGGTCGAGCGGATGATCGCCGAGGCTTTCGGTATCGAACTGCCGACGGTGAGCCGCAAGCCGGGTGCCGCCGATCAGTGGCTCTTCGACGTGGCGCGCTGGTGCTGGCGGGTGAAGCTGTCGCTGTCACTGTCGATCGAGGTGATGGGGGCACTGCGCGAGCGGGCCGAGGAGGAGGCGATCCGCGTCTTCGCCCACAATCTCCAGGACCTGCTGCTCGCCGCCCCGGCCGGCACGCGGCCGACGCTGGGGCTCGATCCGGGAATCCGGACGGGCGTCAAGGTCGCCGTCGTCGATGCGACCGGCAAGGTGGTCGAGACCACCACCGTCTATCCGTTCCCGCCGAGACAGGACGTGCAGGGGACGCTGGCGACGCTGAAGCACCTGATCGGCAAGCACCGCGTCGAGCTGGTCGCCATCGGCAACGGCACCGGCAGCCGCGAGACCGATCGGCTGGTCGCCCATCTGATCGGCGAGATGGCGCCGCCGAAGCCGATCAAGGTCATCGTCTCGGAGGCCGGCGCCTCGGTCTATTCGGCCTCGGCGCTCGCCGCGGCCGAGATGCCGAACCTCGACGTCTCGCTGCGTGGCGCGGTGTCGATCGCCCGCCGCCTCCAGGATCCGCTCGCCGAACTGGTGAAGATCGAGCCCAAGGCGATCGGCGTCGGGCAGTATCAGCACGACGTCGATCAGGCGCGGCTGGCACGGGCGCTCGACGCGGTGGTCGAGGACGCGGTCAACGCCGTCGGCGTCGACCTCAACACGGCGTCGGCCTCGCTGCTCGCCCGCGTCTCGGGGCTCGGGACCTCGCTCGCCCAGGCGATCGTCGATCATCGCGATTCGGTCGGACGGTTCCGCAATCGCAAGCAGCTGCTCGAGGTGGCGCGGCTCGGGCCGAAGACCTTCGAGCAGGCGGCGGGGTTCCTGCGCATCCGAGACGGCGACGAGCCGCTCGACGCCTCCTCGGTCCACCAGGAGGCCTATGCGGTCGCCAAGCGCATCGTGAAGGCCTGCGGGCGCGATCTGCGCCAGCTCATGGGCGACGGCGCGACGCTGAAGGGGCTCGATCCGCGGAACTTCGTCGACGAGCGTTTCGGCCTGCCGACGGTGAAGGACATCCTCACCGAACTGGAGAAGCCGGGTCGCGACCCGCGCCCGAACTTCAAGACCGCCGCCTTCGCCGAGGGTATCGAGAAGATCGAGGACCTGAAGCCGGGGATGGTGCTGGAAGGCACGGTCACCAACGTCGCCGCCTTCGGCGCCTTCGTCGACATCGGCGTCCATCAGGACGGGCTCGTCCACGTCTCCCAGCTCGCCGATCGCTTCGTCAAGGATCCGCGCGAGGTGGTGAAGGCCGGCGACGTGGTGAAGGTGCGGGTGGTCGAGGTCGACGCACGGCGCAAGCGCATCGGTCTCTCCATGCGCAAGGACGACGGCGGGGCGCGGATGGGCGGCGGGGGTGGCGGACGTCCCGACGACCGTCGCGGGCCGCCGCCGAGCGGGCCGAAGGGCGGGCGTCCCGGCCCGGGCGCACCGTCGAGTGGGCCCGGCGCGCTCGGGGCGGCGCTGCTCGACGCGTTGCGTAAGAAGTGATGCGGGATCCGGCCGATCGCTTCGCGATGCCGGATCCGGCTCGTCGAAAAGGCCTTTGCATGAGCGAGGCTTTTTCGACGAACGGAACACGGTGTCCGGATGGGTTCATCCGAACACCGTACGAGCGGCGCCGGGTCGCTCCATACGTAGAGCGAGCGACTGTGCATCCTGAGATTTTTCTGTAGACTCCGCGGCGATGAAATATCGGCGCCGGCCGCCCGATTCCTCGCGAAGCGGGTCGACGGTGTCGCGAATTCTTGGTCTGCTTCCGTTATCGAACGAATCGTCCCCCTGCCGGCGCCGACGGTGGCCGCGCGCCGACCGGTCCCACGAGAGACAGGAGGGTGAGGTGACGACGAGAGAAGCCGCGCTCGACACCGTACTCGCCGACATCCTCGCCCGTCACGGGCGCGATCCGGGGCGTCTGTTGCAGATTCTGCTCGACGTCCAGGCCCGGTTCACCCGGGTGCCGCCGGAGGCGGTGCCGAAGCTCGCCGGGGCCCTCGACCTGCCGATCGGCGAGGTGGAGAGCACGGTCGAGTTCTATTCGTTCCTGTCGCGGACGTCGGTCGGCGAGTATCGGATCCTGTTCTCCGACAACATCACCGACCGGATGCTCGGCAACCAGACGATCTTCG
>CALMYM010000402.1 GCA_937873675.1 uncultured Alphaproteobacteria bacterium
CTCGTAGACCGGATGCGGGGCGCGGGCGAAGGGCAGGCCGTAGACGGCGTCCATCTCGGGCGTGTCGAGCGGGATCGGCGGGGCGGTGACCCAGAGCTCGCGGTCGCCGTGCTTCTGGACGAGGGGACGGGCGTTGCCGGGGTTCGACTCGCGATGGAGGACGCGCGAGGCACGGGCATAGGCCTCGCGATCCACCGCCACCTGCTCGAAGCTCGGCAGACGGACGACCGACTTCTCGCCCGATTTGCGAGCGCCGTCGTCGGAACTATCGAGATCGTCGGCGTGGACCACGGCCCAGTCGTCGGGGACGCCGGGCTTCATCAGCGCGACGCCGCGGACGTCGTCGAAGGCCGCCGGCGTCTCGCCCTTGGCGATGCGATGGGCGACCTCGACCAGGGCACGCTCGGCGTTGCCGTAGAGAAGGATGTCGGCCTTGGCGTCGACGAGGATCGAGCGGCGGACCTTGTCGGACCAATAGTCGTAGTGGGCGATGCGGCGCAGCGAGGATTCGATGCCGCCGAGGACGATGGGGACGTCCTTGTAGGCCTCGCGGACACGCTGGGAATAGACCAGCACGGCGCGGTCGGGGCGCTTCCCGCCCTCGCCGTTCGGCGTGTAGGCGTCGTCGTGACGGAGCCGCCGATCCGAGGTGTAGCGGTTCACCATCGAATCCATGTTGCCGCCGGTGACGCCGAAGAACAGCGTCGGCCGGCCCAGCGCCCGGAACGGCTCCGGCCCCGACCAGTCGGGCTGGGCGAGGATGCCGACGCGGAAGCCCTGCGCCTCCAGCAGCCGGCCGACGATCGCCATGCCGAAGCTCGGATGGTCGACGTAGGCGTCGCCGGTCACCAGGATGATGTCGCAGGCGTCCCAGCCGAGGGCGTCCATCTCGGCGCGCGTCATCGGCAGGAACGGCGCCGTGCCGAAGCGATGCGCCCAGTGCTTGCGCCAGGAGAAGAGGGGTTTGGCCTTGTCCATGCGGCTTGAATAGGGCCGGCGGGGCGCGCGTCAATGGAGAAAGCGGCGATCGAGGGAGAATCGCGGCGGTCGGTGACGCCCGCGAGCCGGCTCCACGTCGTCGATGCGGGATGGGAATCGCCCCATCGAGGACAGCGACGCACCCATCGACCCGTGCCCGGTTCGCTCCGGACGCCGTCCTTTTCCCCTCGTGGGAGATGGGAGCGCGCAGCCGCGCCCTTCGCGATGCTTCGAGACGGCGTCCTGCGGACGCCTCCTCAGCATGAAGCGCTTGTTTTCCGTGGAAAATCCCCGGCGCCTCATCCCGAGGAGCGCCGCGGGCGCGTCTCGGACGCCTCATTCCGAGGAGCGCCGCGGGCGCGTCTCGAAGAAGCGCGCACGAACGGCGATCCGCGCCGCTTCGGAATTGCGAGAGGGTTCCCTTTCCTCGCTCCGCTCGCCGGGGGCGACGGCCGAGAGGAGCGGCAGAGACCTCGCCGGGTCCGGGGCGGCTGCATCGCGGGCGTGCCCGGAGGCGCGAACCCGAGGCCCGCCACGTATTGTCGGTATACAAAAAATCTCCAGCAGCGGCAGCGATCCATTGAAACTCGCTGTTTTCCGCTATCTCTGGGCCATCCCCTCTTGCAAAACCCTCCAACCTACGCAATTCTGTATACAAGAAACCATTCGAAAGGGAGGGCGCCATGAGCGTCACGACGCAGGAGGCGGCGAAGCCGTGGCCGATGAACGCCTGGTATGCGGCGGCCTGGGATCACGAGGTCAAGCACAAGCTGATGCCGCGCACCATCTGCGGCAAGAAGGTCGTGCTCTACCGCCGCACCGACGGGCGGGTGGCCGCGCTCGAGGACGCCTGCTGGCATCGCCTGCTGCCGCTGTCGATGGGCCGGCTCGACGGCGACGAGGTGGTGTGCGGCTATCACGGCCTCGTCTTCGACGACTCCGGCCGCTGCACCCACATGCCGTCGCAGGACACGATCAACCCGTCGGCCTGCGTGCGCACCTATCCGGTCGCCGAGAAGCATCGCTTCATCTGGCTGTGGATGGGCGACCCGGCGCTCGCCGATCCGGCCAAGGTGCCGGACCTGCACTGGAACCACGATCCCGAATGGGCCGGCGACGGCAAGCTCATCGAGGTCGCCTGCGACTATCGGCTGGTGGTCGACAACCTGATGGACCTCACCCACGAGACCTTCGTCCATTCCTCGTCGATCGGTGACCGCGCCGTCGCCGAAGCGCCCTTCGAGGTGACGCACGGCGACAAGACCGTCACCGTCACCCGCTGGATGGAGGGCATCCTGCCGCCGCCGTTGTGGGCGGCGCAGTACGGCCGGCCGGGGCCGGTCGATCGCTGGCAGATCATCCGCTTCGAGGCGCCGTGCACCGTCGCCATCGACGTCGGCGTGGCGGAAGCCGGGACCGGCGCGCGCCAGGGCGATCGTTCCAAGGGCGTCAACGGCATGGTGCTCAACACCATCACCCCGTCGACCGAGGGCACCTGCCTCTATTTCTGGGCCTTCGTGCGCAACTACGACATCCTCAACCAGAAGCGCACCACCGACCTACGCGAGGGCGTCTCAGGCGTCTTCCGCGAGGACGAGGCGATCCTCGAGGCGCAGCAGCGGGCGATGGACGAGCACCCGGAAAAGGTGTTCTTCAATCTCAACATCGACGCCGGTTCGATGTGGGCGCGCCGGCTGATCGACCGCATGGTCGCCGCCGAGCGTCCCGGCCCGCGGGCCGTGGCGGCGGAATGACGAAGCCGGGAGAGATCGCATGAGCCGCGAGGCGGAAGGATCGCAGACCCGCAAGGCGGAACTGGCGCTGCGCCAGGCGATCGTCGAGGGCGAGTTCCGCGCCGGCGAGCGGCTGTCGGAACTGACGCTGACCGAGCGCTTCGGCGTGTCGCGCACCCCGGTGCGCGCCGCGCTGGCCCGGGCCGAGGCGGAAGGGCTGATCGAGACGCTGCCGAGCGGCGGCTACGTGGTGCGCGCCTTCTCCGAGGCCGACCTCACCGACGCCATCGATCTCAGAGGCGTGCTCGAGGGCTTCGCCGCCCGGCGCGCCGCCGAGCGGGGGCCGAGCCGCGGCGAACTCGCCGAGGCGAAGCTGATCCTCGCCGGCATCGACAAGCTCCTGCTGAAGCCGGAGATGAGCGCCGAGGACTTCGACACCTACGTCGACCTCAACGCCCGCTTCCACCGCGCCTTGTGGGATCTCGCCCAGAGCCCGACCATCTTCCGCGAGGTGGAGCGGGTCGCGGCGCTCCCCTTCGCCTCGCCCTCGGGCTTCGTGCGGCTGCAGGCGCATCTGCCGGAGGCGCGCGCCGTGGTGATGCTGGCGCAGGACCACCACGCCTCGGTGATCGAGGCGATCGAGGCGCGCGAGGGGGCACGGGCGGAGGCGTTGATGCGTGAACACGCCCGCCTCGCCCGGCGCAATCTGCAGGCGGCGCTGGCCGACCGCGGACGTCTCGACGAACTACCCGGCGGCCCGCTCATCCGCCACGCCGCCAGTCTCTGATCCATCGAACACGAGGGACGGCGTCACGCCGATCCACATCCGGGAGGAATTCACGATGCGCACCCTTTCGGGGCGCGCGGCCACCGTCGTCGCGTCCAAGATCATCGCCACCGACATCACCCAGATCGACCTTGCGCCGGACGACGGCGAGACCGGTTTCGTCTCGGGTGCTCACATCGACGTCGAGGTGACGATCGAGGGGCGGCGCGAGACGCGCAGCTACTCCCTGATCCCGGCCCCGGCCGGCTGCTACCGGATCGCGGTCAAGCGCGAGGCGGCGAGCCGCGGCGGGTCCGCGGCGATGTCGCGGCTCCCAGGCAGCGCCCGCAACGTGGGAGCCGGGCCGAGCAACGACTTCCCCGCCCATTTCGACGGCCGCGACAAGCTGCTGATCGCCGGCGGCATCGGCATCACGCCGATGATCTCGCACGCCCGGGCCTGCGCGGCGCGCGGCGAGCCGTTCCGCCTCGTCTACGCCGGCCGGTCGCGTGCCGGCATGGCCTTTGTCGAGGAGCTTTCGGCCGAGTTCGGCGATCGGCTGGAGCTGCGCATCTCCGAGGAGGGGACGCGGATCGATCCGGTGGCCGAGGTCGAACGGCTGGCGGAGGGCGGAGCGCTGTGGTTCTGCGGGCCGCATCGGCTGCTCGACGGGCTGCGCCATGCCTGGAAGGCGTCCGAGCGGTCGTGGCTCGACTTCCGCTTCGAGAACTTCGGCGGCCATTCCGATGCCGGCACGGCGAGCTTCGTCGTCGCGGTGCCGCGCCACGGGCTGGAGATCACGGTGCCGGCCGACAAGTCGATGCTGGAGGCGATGGAAGGGGCGGGGCTCGACCTGATGTCGTTCTGCCTGCGCGGCGAATGCGGCCTCTGCGCCCTGCCGGTCGTCGCGGTCGAGGGCGGGTCGATCGTCCACGCCGACGTTTTCCTCTCCGACGCGGAGAAGGCGGAGGGCGGCCACATCTGCCCCTGCGTGTCGCGCCTCGACGGCGGTCGCATCACCGTCGACACGAACTATCGGCCGGACGAGATCTGAGATCGCCGGGCATCGCGGATCGACGACGGCGGCGACCTCCCCCGAGGCGCCGCCTTTTCCGTCGAACCATCCCCTTGGGGTAGCGCTGTATACCGATATCGAGGGCAGTATACCGAGATCCGCGACATCGGAGACGCGCTCGGCTACTGCGAACCTCGGCGCCGACCCCAAAATTGCTGAGAAATCGGCCGTTATTGCGAGTTTATCGCAACTGCGATCCATTTCGTTCCCATCTTCATACGTAGAACCCGCTAGGCCCTAAACCAGCACTTGATCGCCTTCGCCAGCTGATCGTATTCTCTCTGTATACATAAGAGAGGGTCATCGGACCCCGGCGGAGAGAAACGGGCCATGCGGGCAGCGAGACGCTGGAGTGTGCGGCATGCGGCCGGGCTGAAGGCGGTCTACGACGCCTGCAGCGCCGTCGCGCCGATGCTCGCCCGGCCGCTGCGCCTCCTCGGCCGCGACCGCGCCGAGACCCTGTTCACCCCGGTCGAACGTCTCGCCAAGGGCACCTTCTTCGACTGCCGGATGTGCGGCAGCTGCGTCCTGTCGAAGACCGGCATGGCGTGCCCCACCAACTGCGGCAAGGAGATGCGCAACGGCCCGTGCGGCGGGGTGCGGGCCGACGAGACCTGCGAGGTCGACCCGACCATGCGCTGCGTGTGGATCGAGGCGACCGAGGGCCGGGCGCGGATCGGCGCCGGATCCGGGGCGGGCGAGATCCTGCCGCCGATCGATCGACGGCGCGAGGGGCACTCGACCTGGATCCGGGTGATCGAGGGCGAGAAGGAGCAGGTCACGCCGATCGGCGCCGCCGGTCCGCGCGACCACGAGCGGGTGATCCATTCCTTCGAGCGGGCCTGCGCCGCCGGCGGCTTCGTCACCACGGTGGAGATCGCGCCGCCGGACAGTGCCGACCCGGCGACCCTGCTTTCCCGCGCCGAGCGCTTCCGCGGCCTCGTCGACGCGATCAACATCACCGACGGCGCCGGCGGCAACTGCCACATGTCGAGCGCGGCGGCCGCCGCCATTCTCGCCGCCAACGGCCACGTGCCGGTCTGCCAGATCGCCGGGCGAGACCGCAACCGCATCGCCGTCCAGGGCGACATGCTCGGCGCCTCGGCGCTGGGCGTCCGCAACGTCCTGTGCATCACCGGCGACGACGTCGGCCAGGGCGACCACCCCGACGCCAAGCGGGTGTTCGATCTCGACAGCATCGGGCTTCTGACGGTCGCCCGGCGGATGCGCGACGACGGCGTCTTCGCTTCGGGGCGCAAGCTCGAGGTGGCGCCCGACCTCTTCCTCGGCGCCACCGCCAATCCTTTCGTGCCGCCGTTCGAGGATCGCATCGACAATCTCGCCGCCAAGATCGCCGCCGGGGCGCAGTTCATCCAGACGCAGTTCTGTTTCGACGTCGCTCGCTTCGAGCGCTTCATGGCGCGGGTTCGCGACCGCGGGCTCGAGCGGCGCGCGGCGATCATCGTCGGCGTCGGCACGCTGTCGACGGCCAAGGCGCTCACCTGGATGGCGCATCACGTGCCGGGGGTACACATCCCGGCCGAGGTCGTCGCCCGCGTCGCGGCGGCGAAGGATCAGAGGGCCGAAGGGCTCGAGGTTCTGATCGAGACCATCGCGGCCATCAGGGCGATCCCCGGCGTCGCCGGCGTCCATCTGATGGGACATCGCAACGAAGACGTGCTCGCCGAGGCGATCCGGCGGTCGGGGCTGGCGCGCCCCGCTCCGGCGACGGCGTGAGGAACAGGGAGGAGAGGGCCATGGACATGAACCCGCAGGAAGAGGCGCTGGTCAAACACCTCGCCGACATGGAAGAGGACGAGGCGCTGGAGATCGCCAAGCGGATGCTGCTCGAGGAGGGCGCCGATCCGCTGCGCGTGCTGGAGCTGTGCCGCACCGCCATGGACGTGGTCGGCAAGCGCTTCGAGGAGGGCGAGTACTTCCTGCCCGAGCTGGTGCTCGCCGGCGAGATGCTCGACACCATCGGCGCCATCGCCAAGCCGCTGATCAAGCAGGACGAGGGCGGCGCCTCGAAGAAGCTCGGCAAGGTGCTGATCGGCACGGTGCACGGCGACCTGCACGACATCGGCAAGAACATCGTCACCTTCATGCTCGACATCAACGGCTTCGAGGTGAAGGACATCGGCGTCGACGTCCCCGTCGCCACCTTCATCGACGAGATCAAGGCCTACGAGCCGGATGTCGTCGGCCTCTCGGGCTTCCTGACGCTGGCCTTCGACTCGATGAAGGAGACGATCGCCGCCTTCGAGGCGGCGGGCATGCGCTCCGACTTCAAGGTGATGATCGGCGGCGGCCAGATCGACGAGACGGTGCGCGCCTACACCGGTGCCGACGCCTTCGGCGTCAACGCGGTCGAGGCGGTCGGGCTGTGCAAGAGCTGGACGGGAGCGGCGGCATGACCATTCACGATCTCGCCCGAGGCGACGCCAAGGTCGCCTACGATGCGCGGCGCCAGCGCCTCCTCGACTGCATCGCGCTGAAGCAGCCCGACCGCATGCCGGTCGCCCTCTACGGCACCTTCTGGCTGGCGAAGTACGGCGGCATCACCTGCAAGGAGCTGATGTACGACTACGAGAAGACGGCGGCGGTGGCGGCGCGCGCCGTCGAGGAGTTCGAACCGGACGCCATCGCCCCCTTCGTCCAGGTGACGGCGGCGGGCAAGTCGCTGGAGGCGATCGGCTTCAAGCAGCTGCAGTGGCCGGGCCACGGCGTCGGTGACAACCAGCCGTTCCAGTATCTCGATCGCGAGTACATGAAGGCGGACGAGTACGACGACTTCCTGTTCGATCCGACCGGCTACTACCTGCGCACCTATCTGCCGCGCGTCGCCTCGGCCTTCGAGGGCTTCGAGGATCTGCCGATCTTCCCGGGCCTCCACTATTTCCGCCTCGTCGCCGGCATCCGGCCCTTCGCCAAGCCGAGCGTGCGCGCGGCGTTGGAGAAGGTGATCGCGGCGGCCGAGGAGGTCGACCGCTTCGTCGGCCACGCGGTGGCCTTCAACGAGGACATGGCGCGCAAGGGCTGGCCGCTGATCAACGGCGCCATCGCGGTGTCGCCTTACGACTTCATCGCCGACTATTTCCGTGGCGCCACGGGGATGATGAAGGACCTGTTCCGCCACAAGGACAAGCTGCTCGCCCTGCTCGACAAGGCGTCGGACTTTCTGACCCGCCAGACCATCGCCACGGCGAAGCTCTCGGGCCAGGAGATCGTCATGATCCCGATCCACTGGGCGCCGGACGCCTTCATGTCGGGCAAGCAGTTCGAGACCTTCTGGTGGCCGCCGTTCCGCAAGATGATGATGGGGATGATCGACGCCGGCCTGGTGCCGATGCCGCTGTGGGAGGCGGACTGCACCAAGCGGCTGGAGATCATCCGCGACATCCCCGCCGGCAAGTGCATCTACTGGTTCGAGCGCACCGACATGGTCAAAGCCTTCGAGGTGCTCGGTGACGTGGTGGCGCTCAGAGGCAATCTCTCGCCGTCGCTGATGACCACCGGCAAGCCGGAGGAAGTCGACGCGGCGGTGAAGCATCTCGTCGACAACGTCTGGGCCAAGGGCGGCAAGCTGATCCTCGACGGCGCCTTCGGTCTCGCCGACGAGACGCCGGTCGAGAACGTGCGCGCCATGTTCGACGCGGCGCGGCGCTACGCCGGCTGAAGGGGCGCGGGATGAGCCGGGTGCGGACCCTCGAAGTGCTGGAGCCGATCGCCACCACCGTGGTGACGAACGGTTCCGTCGCGGCGCGTTTCCGCACCCAGGCGATCGACTTCGTCCGCGCCGAAGGGCTCGGGCGGGCGCGGGTCGTCCACCACATCGTCGGGCTCGACGCCATCGACGGCGACGTCCTCGTCGCCGGAGGCGAGCGCTTCCATGCACCGCGGATGTTGCCGGAGAGCGGCGAACTGACGGCGCTGGCCTTCGCCGCGGCGACGCTCGGGCCGGAGATCCCGGCGCGGATCTCGGCGCTCTTCGCCGAGCGGCGGATGTCGCTCGCCATCGCCGTCGACGAGATCGCCAACCGTATGTTGGTCGAGGCGAGCCGGCGGCTGCAGGACATGGTGATGGCGGCGGTGAAACGCGCCGGCCTGACCATGGCCGGCGAACTGCGTCCCGGCGACCCGGGGCTGGCGCTCGCGGCGCAGCCGGCGGTGGTGCGCCTCGCCGGGGCCGCGGCGATGGGGCTTTCGACCACCGGCTCGGCGGCGCTCACCCCGGCGAAGTCGACGACCGTCGTCTACGGCGTCGGGCGCGACCTGCCGACGGTCTCCTGGTCGCGCTGCGACGATTGCCGGTCGCGGCCGATCTGCCGGGTGGCGCGCGAAGCCGCCGGTGCGACGGATCGTCGATCGGCCACGGAAGCCGTCGTCATCCCAGCCCGTCATCCCCGGCCGGAGCGAAGCGAAGGGGAAGGGGATCCATCGACGGCTCGACGCGCGGAGGGGTCGATGGGTCCCCTTCCCTCGCTTCGCTCGCCGGGGACGACCGCCGAGGGTGTGACCGGGCTTTCCCACATCTCCGGCGCATCGCGCGAGCCGGCGGGGAACGCAGGCTCGGCGGACCGCGGCGTGAGGGAGCGGACATGACCATTCCTCACCCGCCCCACGAATACCGGCTGACGTTTCCCGATCTCGATCGCGAGATCCACTGCCGCTCCGACGAGACGGTGTTCCAGGCGGCGCGACGCCAGGGGCTGCGCTTCGTCGGGGGCTGCGGCGGGCGCGGCCCCTGCGGGGCATGCACCAGCCGGGTCGGCGAAGGCGCCTTTCGCCACGGCGAG
>CALMYM010000403.1 GCA_937873675.1 uncultured Alphaproteobacteria bacterium
TCTCGACGCCGTCGGGCAACGCGATCGACACGGTTCCCGCGCCGTCGGCGACAGTGCCCTCGCCGATCTCCAGGTCGCCCAGGTAGGCCGTGATCGTGCCGTTCGCCAGCGGCGGGGGGACCTTCGGGTTGCCCGCCCCGAGGAATTGCACCGCCGCCGCGCCCGTGCCACCCTGCCGCCGATGCCGCAGATCTTCCTCTCCTATGCCCATGCCGATGCGAAGCTCCACGCGAGCTTCGTCGAGGCGTTGCAGCCGCTGGTGTCGCGGATCGAGGGGTTGACGCTGTGGTGGGATGCCGAGTTGAAGGCGGGACAAGCCTGGGATGCGCGGATCCGCGCCGCGATCGACGCCTCGGACGTCTTCGTCTGCCTCGTCACCAACGCCTTCCTGAAGCCAGGCGGCTACATCCTGCGCGAGGAATTGCCGGCGATTCGCGCCGCTGCCAAGAGCCGCGGCGCCCTGATCCTGCCGGTGATCGCCCAGCCGAGCCATTGGCAGGAGGAGTTCGGCGAGATCCAGGCTGTGCCCAAGACGAAGAAGGGCGAGTTGCGGCCGATCTCGAAATGGCGACCGGCGCAGGAGGGCCACCACGAAGCGTCGGTGCAGTTGAAGAAGCCGATCTTGGATCACCTCAATGCCCTGCCGCCGCGACCCGATCCGGGGCCGGGACCGGCGATGGCACCGACCCCGGAGGGATTCGCCCTGGTCGGCAGACCACCGAGCGAGGCGGAGCGCGCCGATGCCGGTCTGCGAGGGCATCACGCCGACATTCTCGACGCCCTCGACCGGTTGAAGCCGTTTCTCCAGGGCCTCGACAACGTCGACCACGCACTGGTCGAAGCGATCGGCAACTACGACAAGGCGGCGCGCGCCGATTTCGCGGCGCTTCCGCTCGATCGGTTGTGGTCGATCGGCGCGCGGCTCGGCGAGCGGATCGAGATGGCCGACGCGGCCGATCTGGCGGCGGTCTTCGATGCGAAGGCGCTGCGCGAGGTGCGCTCCGAACTTCATCGGCTGCGCGACTCCCACGCCGTTCTGATCCTGGGCACCGAGGAGGGGCGGGCGCTCACCGGTCGGGTGGCGGCCTATCGCAGCGCCACCCGCCCTCTGGATCAGATCGAGCGGTCGGCCTACGACGTGCCCCAGCCGATGACCACGGCGGAGGGCCTGCTCGAGCCTGCCACCCGCGACTTCGTCGGCCGGGTCGCCGCTCCGCTCGGCGAGGGCAGCGAGCGGGTCGACGAGATCGAGGCCGGTCTGCTCACCGCCCTCCATGCGATCGCCGCCTTCACGGCGATCTTCGAGCCCTGGACCCGCGCCGGCGACGCCGGACGCGCCGACGCGGCAGCCTTGCGCCGGCGCTTCGCCGACGACGCCAATCTCGACACCATCCTGGCCGCCTTCGCCTTCCTCGACCGTCATCGCAACCGCGTCGCGCAGTTCGCCCGGGACAATCCCGACCTGCGTCGCTACGTCGAGCGCACCCTCGCGGCGCTCGAGGGCCGGCGAAGCCCGCCCCTCGTCGACCCCGATCCGCCGCCGGACTTCGACCTCGACGAGGTCCATGCGATGATCCGACGCGGCGAAGCGCCGCCGCGAGACTGGGCGCGGTTCGTGAATGAACTGGACTTCTCCGGCGAAAGCGACTTCGTCGATCTCGGCCCGCTGGCCGGGCTGACGCAGTTACAACAACTCGACGTCTCCGACGCCGGTGTCGTTGACGTCGGCCCGTTGGCCGGGCTGACGCAGCTGCAACAACTCGACGTCTCCGACACCGGTGTCGTCGACTTCGGCCCGCTGTCCGGGTTGACGCGAATGCGGGAGATCTACGCAAGCGGCAGCGGCATCATCGACCTCGGTCCGCTGGCTGGATTGACGCAATTGCATGAGCTCTACGTCAGCGGCAGCGGTGTCGTCGACCTCGGCCCGTTGGCCGGGTTGGCGCAGTTGCGGTTGCTCTCCGCCGTACGCACCGGTGTCGTCGATCTCGGCCCGTTGGCCGGGCTAGCGCAGTTGCAGATGCTCGATGTCGGCGGCGGCGGTGTCGTCGATCTCGGCCCGTTGGCCGGGCTAGCGCAGTTGCAGATGCTCAATCTCGACGGCAGCGGTGTCGTCGACCTCGGCCCGCTGTCCGGGCTGACGCAGTTGCAGTGGCTCGACGCCCGCGGCACCGGTGTCGTCGACCTCGGTCCGCTGTCCGGGCTGACGCAGTTGCAGAGGATCGACATCGGCCGCACCGGTGTCGTCGACCTCGGCCCCCTGGCCGGGCTGACGCAGTTGCGGGAGCTCTACGTCAGCGGCATTACCGACATCGATCTCTCGGCGGTGGCGGCGCTGCCGGCGCTAGAGGTGCTCGCCGCCGACGATCTCCGTGGAGCGGTGGTCTGGCCGCGCGTCTGGCCGGGGTCGCTCACTCAGGTGACCCTCGCCGGCAGTCCGTGGCCGAGCGGCGAGCCGCTGCCGCCGGCGCCGTGGCGGATCGATCCCGACGGCACGATCCACCGCGGCGAGGGCAATGAGCCGTATCCCTTCGTTTCGTGGGTCTATAGGATGGTGCGCACGTCGTCCGCCGCCGAAGGCGGTGACCGACCGTGAGGGTTGCCGCCGGCCGGCGGATTCGATTTGCGCCTCGGCCATGCGTCGTAAGACGGTTTACTCGTGGTTACCGGTTCCTTAACATTTCATTCTTCAGACTGTCATCTCGACGCACTCCACCGGGATCCGGGGGACACAACGCGATGTGTCGCATCCTCGCCTACACCGGCCGGCCGATCCTGCTCGAGGATCTCGTCTGCCGTCCGGAACATTCCCTCGTCCATCAGGCGCTCTCGGCCTCGCAGGGCAAGACGCCGACCA
Organism: uncultured Alphaproteobacteria bacterium; assembly: GCA_937873675.1. GTDB lineage: Bacteria > Pseudomonadota > Alphaproteobacteria > Rhizobiales > Ancalomicrobiaceae > CALBKH01. Next base: position 2,858 of record CALMYM010000403.1, read on the forward strand.
ACGGCGACGGCTTCGGCATCGGCTGGTACGGCGAGCGCCCCGAACCGGGGTGCTATCGCGAGACCTTGCCGGCGTGGTCGGACGAGAACCTGCGCTCGATCTGCGCCCAGGTGCGCTCCGGGCTGTTCTTCGCCCATGTGCGGGCCTCGACCGAAGCGGCCGTCGCGCGGGTCAATTGCCACCCCTTCGTCCACGGCAGGTGGATGTTCATGCACAACGGCCAGATCGGCGGCCACAAGAAGATCCGGCGCCGGGTCGAGGGGCTGATCCCCGACGATCTCTACGTCCGCCGGGTCGGGTCGACCGATTCGGAGGCCTTCTTCCTCGCCGCGCTCGGCCAGGGGCTCGACGCGGATCCGGTCGGGGCGATCGCGCGGACCATCCGGCTGGTGCTCGACATCCAGCGCGAGGCCGGGATCAGCGAGGCCTTCCGCTTCGCCGCCTGCCTCACCGACGGCGAGCGGCTGTGGGCCTTCCGTTGGTCGTCGGATCCGCGGCCGCCCACCCTCTACATCTCCGATCGGCTCGACGGCACCATCGTCGTGTCGGAGCCGATCGACGAGGAATGCGACAGCTGGCGCGAAGTGCCGAAGTGCGGCTTCGTCTCGGTCACCAGAGGTGGTACACCGACCTACGGGAGCCTCGATCGCGTCATCTGCGATTGCGCCTGCCCCTGATCGCCGGGCCGGTCCGGCGATCCGACGCAGGAGGGATCGGATGTTCGGTCGCGGCGTCACCCTCTTTCGGATCTTCGGTTTCGAGATCCGTATCGATCTGTCGTTCCTGCTGATCGCGGTGCTGATCGGCGGTTCGCTCGCCTCGGGCTATTTCCCGGCGGTGCACGAGGGGCTTCCGGCCTCCACCTACTGGATCCTCGGCTTCTTCGCGGTCGTCGGCATCTTCGCCTCGATCGTGCTGCACGAGCTCGTCCATTCCTTGGTGGCGCGACGCTTCGGCATGGAGATGCGCGGCATCACGCTGCACATGTTCGGCGGCGCGGCGGAGCTCGAGGACGAGCCGACCTCGCCGACCGCCGAACTCATGGTCGCCGCGGCGGGGCCGGCCACGTCCTTCGCGCTGGCCGCGATCCTCAAGCTCCTGGCGATGGCGACGGCGGGTCTGTCGTCGAGCCAATTGCCGGTCGAGTTGCTGCTGCGTTATCTCGCCAGCCTCAATCTGGTGCTCGGCATCTTCAACCTGTTGCCGGCCTTCCCGCTCGACGGCGGGCGCATCCTGCGCGCCGCGCTGTGGCTGAAGGGCGGCGACCACGACAAGGCGACGCGGCTCGCCTCCCACATCGGCGCCGGTCTCGGCTTCGGCCTCGCGGCGCTCGGGGTGATGCAGATCCTCGCCGGGCGGCTCGGCGACGGGCTGTGGACGGTGCTGATCGGCTTCTTCATCCGCTCGGCGGCGATCGCCTCCGGGCTCGATCTCGCCGCACGGCGGATGCTCGGCGACGCCACGGTGGCGCGGTTCATGACGCCCGATCCGGTGACGGTGCCGGTGGCGCTGTCGCTCACCGACTTCGTCGAGGAGGTGGTCTATCGCACCCGCCACGACACCTATCCGGTCACCGACGGGGCGGAGCGGCCGCGCGGGCTGGTCGCGGTCGGGGCGTTGTCCGGGGTGCCGCGCGAGGCCTGGCCCTCGACCTCGGTGATGGAGATCGCCGAGCCGATCGAGGCCGGCGGCACGGTCGCTCCCGACCTGCCGGCGAAGGAGGCGCTCGATCTGATGCGCAAATCCGGCCGCTCGCGGCTGCTCGTCGTCGACGAGAGCGGGCGCCTCGTCGGCCTCCTCACCCTCAAGGATCTCCTGGAGACGCTGACGCTCCGGATGCGGATCGAGGGCGAGGAGATCTGAGCGGTCGACGCGTCGTAGGGTGCGCCGAGCGACGCGAGGTGCACCGGCGGAGCGGCGAGGGACGACGGCATGGGGGCGCGGAGGTGGGTGCGGTGCGGTTCGCCGCGCTCACCGCATCCTACGTCGCGCGGATCTCACGCCTTGGCGAGGACGGCCGACAGGCGGCGGTGGACGTTCTCGTTGCCGGCGACGATGCCGCCGGTCTCGAACATGCGGTCGCGACCGTCGAGGTCGGTGACGAAACCGCCGGCCTCGCGGATCAGCACGATGCCGGCCGCCATGTCCCAGGGATTGAGCGGCTGCTCCCAGAAGCCGTCGAGGCGGCCGGAGGCGACCCAGGCGAGGTCGATGGCGGCGGCGCCGCAGCGGCGGATGCCGGCGACTTCGCCCATCACCGCACCGATCTGGCGCAGCGCCTTCGGGTGGTCGCCGTGGCCGAGGAAGGGGATGCCGGTGCCGATGACACAGGCCTTCAGGTCGTGGCGGGCGGCGACGCGCAGGCGGCGGTCGTTCACGAAGGCGCCGGAGCCGCGCTCGGCGACGTAGAGTTCGTCCATGACCGGGTTGTAGACGACGCCGGCGACGAGCTGACCCTGTCGCTCCAAGGCGATGGAGACGGCGAAGATCGGGATGCCGTGCAGGAAGTTGGTGGTGCCGTCGAGCGGATCGACGATCCAGCGATGGCTCGGATCGCTGCCCTCGGTGGCGCCGCCCTCCTCGCCGAGGAAGCCCCAGGTGGGGCGGGCCTTGAGGAGTTCGTCGCGGACGATCTGTTCGGCCTTGCGGTCGGCGGCGGAGACGAAGTCGGCCGGGCCCTTGTGCGAGACCTGGAGGTTCTCGACCTCGCCGAAGTCGCGGGTGAGCGACCGGCCGGCCTTGCGGGCGGCGTCGACCATGACGTTGAGGAGTGCCGAGCGGGCCATCGGGGGATCCTGTATCCGGGTGGGGCGCGCGGTTTCGCGCGGCTCGCGGGCATCGCCCGCCGGGGTCGGCCTCTCGTCACCACGAAACGGCCGGGGGGTCAAGGCGGAAAGCGTCAGGGACGGGCGGGCGCGGGCTCGCTCGGCGCAGGGGTATCGGTCGTCTCTTTCGCCGCCGGGGCGGGGGGTTCGCTCGGCGCGGGGCGCGGCGGCGGTCGGATGGTGCCGGCGATGACGTCGGCCATCACCTCGGCGCGCTTACGGTCGGCGTCGGACATGCCGGAGAGGCGGGTCTCGAGCCACAGGTCCGGCAAGCCCTGGCGCTTGGCGAGGGAGTGCCACTTCCACGCCTCGACCGGGTCGGGGTCGACGCCGAGGCCGACCGCGTACATGCGGGCGAGGCGATTGCGGCCGATGGCGTTGCCGCGCAGCGCCGAGCGGCGGATCCAGATGTGGGCGTCGCCGATGTTCTTCGGGATGCCCTTGCCGTTGGCGAGCATCAGGCCGAACTCGACCTCCGCCGCCTCGAAGCCGGCCATCGCCGCCTCGCGCATCCAGCGCGCCGCGGCGACCGGATCGCGCTTCGGGTTCTTCTCGTCGGCGAGGAGGGAGGCGAGGGTGTATTGCGCCTCGACGTTGCCCTGGGTGGCGGCGCGGGTCAGAAGATCGGCGGGATCTTCGTCGGCGCGCTCGGGCAGATCGCCGCGCAGGTGCATCAGCGCCAGATTGGTCAGGGCGACCGGCTGGTTCTTGGCGGCGGCGGCGCGGAAGAGTTCGGTGGCGCGGGTGATGTCGCGCTTCACGCCGCGCCCCTCGACGGACATCACCGCGAGAGAGGCGGCGGCTTCGCGGTCGCCGCGGGCGGCGGCGAGGCCGTACCACTCGGCCGCCTTGGCCTGCTGGGTTTTACCGCCGCGACCGGTCTCGAGCAGCGTGCCGAGCATGGTCATGGCGGCGGCGTCGCCCGCTTCGGCGCGCGGGATGGCGAGGGCGAAGGCCTTGAGCCACAGGCCGCGCTGGAAGGCGGCGTAGACCGGATCGGCGGTCGGATCGTCGGCGCCGTCGGCCGGGGTGTCGACCGGCGTCGGGCCGACCAACGGCGCGTCGAGGCCGGCCTTGGGCAGATCGGTGAGGAGCGGCGCGAAGACCTCGGTGGGAAGCGCCGGGGCCGGCGGCTTCGTCTTCGCCGCCGCCGGTGCGGCGGTCGGGGTCTTCTTGGACGTACCGGCGCCGGTCTTGTCGGCCGCGGCGCCGGCCGTCGTCGCGGTCGCGAGAGCCATCGCGGTGGCGAGGAGGGCGACGGTGAGGCCGGTCGGGCGGGTGCGGGACGTCATGGCTCTGCCTCAGGCGGGATCGGTCGCCAGACGGCGGGTCGCTTCGGCGACGGCCGCGGCGGGGCCGTCCGGATGGCTCCAGACGGCGTCGCGCAGCGCGACGAATTCGGCGCCGGTGGCGGCGGCGGCATCGAGCGAAGCGAGGTCGGAGCCGGCGAGCACCACCACCGGCGGCTCGAACAGCGGCACCCACCATTCGGCGAGTTCGCGGGCACGCGGGTTGCCGCCTTCGAATTCGGGACGGTCGAGATCGCCGAAGAAGACGTAGTCGACCTGGGTTTCGCCGGCTTCCATCGCCTCGTGGCGGGTGGCGAGATTGCCGACGCCGACGATCGAGGCGGGATGGAAGGTGTCGAGCGCCGCGTCGAGATCGGCCTTGCCGGTGTCGACATGGACGCCGTCGGCCTTCGACCGCCCGGCGGCGCGGGTGTCGTTGCGCACCAACACGGCGGCGCCGTGCTTCTGGCCGACCGGGGTGAGAACCTCGGCGATGCGCTGGCGCGTCATGTCGGAGCCGCCGTCGACGGCGATCAGCAGCGAGGCGACGTCGCCGGCGGCGAGCGCCTGGTCGAGAACGTCGGGGAAGGTGGCGATGTCGAGGTCGCGCGGGGTGACGAGATAGAGACGAGCCACGGGATCGGATCCTCGGAAATCGGGCGGCGGAAGACGGGTCTCTTTCGACCGCGTCCCGACCGGATTGTCAATTCGCCGGGGAAAAGGGCGAGGGTGAGGCGATCGGCGCTCGTCCTCCCGGAAATGCGAAACGGCCCGGGCGTGAGCCCGGGCCGTTCCCGATTTCACCGGTACGAGGCCTCACGCCTTGCGCAGGCACTCGACGCCCGGCAGGGCCTTGCCCTCGAGCCACTCGAGGAAGGCGCCGCCGGCGGTGGAGATGTAGGTGAACTTCTCCGCCGCACCGGCATGGTTGAGGGCGGCCACGGTGTCGCCGCCACCGGCGACGGCGGTCAGCTTGCCGGCCGCGGCGAGATCGCCGGCGGCGCGAGCCACGGCGTTGGTCGCGGCGTCGAAGGGCTCGATCTCGAAGGCGCCGAAGGGGCCGTTCCAGACGAGGGTCTTCAGCGAGCCGAGCAGGTCGGTCACGGCGGCGACGGAAGCCGGGCCGGCGTCGAGGACCATCTCGTCGGCGGCGATGTCGCCGTTCTTCACCACGCGATTGGCGGCGCCGGCCTTGAACTCCTTGGCCGCCACGCCGTCGACCGGCAGGACGACGGTGCAACCGGCTGCCTTCGCCTTCTCGACGATCTCACGGGCGGTCGGGGCGAGGTCGTGCTCGCACAGCGACTTGCCGACCTCGACGCCCTGGGCGGCGAGGAAGGTGTTGGCCATGCCGCCGCCGATGATCAGGTAGTCGACCTTCTTGACCAGGTTGCCGAGGAGCTCGAGCTTCGACGACACCTTGGCGCCGCCGACGACCGCCGCGACCGGGCGCTGCGGCGCCTCGAGCGCCTTGGTCAGCGCATCGAGTTCCTGCTGCATGCAGCGGCCGGCGTAGGCCGGCAGGTGATGGGCGAGACCCTCGGTGGTGGCGTGCGCGCGGTGGGCGGTGGCGAAGGCGTCGTTGACGTAGACGTCGCCGAGGGCGGCGAGCTTCGCCACGTGCTCGGGATCGTTCTTTTCCTCGCCCTTGTAGAAGCGGGTGTTCTCGAGCAGCAGGACGTCGCCGTCCTTCATCTCGGCGATGGCGTCCGCCGCGACCGGGCCGATCGAGTCGGCGGCGAAGGCGACCGGCGCGCCGAGGCGCTCGGCGACCGCGTCGACGATCTGGGCGAGGGAGAACTTGGCTTCCGGACCTTCCTTCGGACGACCGAAGTGAGCGAGCAGGATCACCTTGCCGCCCTTCTTCGAGATCTCGGTGATGGTCGGCAGGACGGCGCGGATGCGGGTGTCGTCGGTGACCTTGCCCGCTTCCATCGGCACGTTGAGATCGACACGGACGAGGACGCGCTTGCCCTTCACGTCGGCGTCGTCGAGGGTCTTGAAGGCGCTCATGTGCTCACTCCCCGAAAGTTCTGACGAGAAAAAAGGGCCGGTCGAGACCGGCCCTTCGTTTCGATGCGGGCGATCAGATCAGCTTCGCCATCGCGACGGCGGTGTCGCTCATGCGGTTGGAGAAGCCCCATTCGTTGTCGTACCAGGACAGGACCGACACGAAGGTGCCGTCCATGACCTTGGTCTGGTCGGTGTGGAACACCGACGAGTGCGGATCGTGGTTGAAGTCCGACGAGACGTTCTTGTCGTCGGTGTAGCCGAGGATGCCCTTCAGAGCGCCGTTCGAGGCGGCGCGGATGGCGTCGTTGATCTCGGCGACGGTGGTCGGACGCTTGGCGATGAACTTCAGGTCGACGACCGAGACGTTCGGGGTCGGCACGCGGATGGC
>CALMYM010000404.1 GCA_937873675.1 uncultured Alphaproteobacteria bacterium
CGTCTTCGAGGCGCTGCGCCGGCTGGCGCGCGCGGCGCGGGCGCGAACCGCGGCGCGCATCGTCGCGGTGACCGGCTCGGTCGGCAAGACCTCGACCAAGGAGGCGCTGCGCCATGTGCTCGCGGCCCAGGGCAAGACCCACGCGTCGGTCGCCTCCTACAACAATCACTGGGGCGTTCCGCTGACGCTGGCCCGGATGCCGGCCGATTGCGCCTACGGCATCTTCGAGATCGGCATGAACCACGCCGGCGAGATCACGCCGCTCACCGCCATGGTGCGCCCGCACGTCGCCGTGGTGACCACGGTGGCGCCGGTGCATCTCGAGTTCTTCCGCGACGTCGAGGCGATCGCCGAGGCCAAGGCCGAGATCTTCTCCGGGCTCGAGCCCGACGGTGCGGCGGTGGTCGACGGCGACGTCGCCCAGGCCGGGATCCTGATCGCGGCGGCGCAGGCGCAGGGCGCGCGCGTCGTCCGCTTCGGCATCGGCGACGGGTTCGAGGCGCATCTCGAACGCGCCTCGCTGCAGGCCGACAATTCGACCGTGATGGCGACCATCCTCGGCGAGGCGATCACCTACAAGATCGGCGCGCCGGGCATGCACGTCGTGAAGAATTCGCTGGCGGTGCTGGCGTCGGCGACGCTCGCCGGTGCCGACCTCGCTCTCGCCGGTCTGGCGCTCGCCGACATGGCGCCGCCCAAGGGGCGCGGCGAACGTCACATGCTGCATCTCGGCCACGGCGAGGCGGTGTTGATCGACGAGAGCTACAACGCCAATCCGGCTTCGATGCGCGCGGCGATCGACCTGCTCGGCCACACGCCGGTGGGGCTCGAAGGACGGCGCATCGCGGTACTCGGCGACATGTTGGAGCTGGGGACCCAGGGCGAGGCGCTGCACGCCGGCCTCGCCGAGGCGCTGCGGGCGGCGCGGGTCGACCGCGTCTTCCTCGCCGGACCGCTGATGCACGCGTTGTGGCGCGCCCTGCCGACCGATCTGCAGGGCGCCTGGACGCCGACCGCCGCCGAACTCGAACCGAAGCTCGTCGCGGCGATCCGCCCGGGCGATGCTCTGATGATCAAAGGATCGAACGGCAGCCGCATGGGGCCGGTGGTCGAGACCCTGAAATCCCGTTTTTCCTCCACCCGCGCGCTCGCGGAAGACGCCTGACGGAGAGGCCGACCGATGCTCTACGTTCTCGGGGAACTCTCCGACCGGTTCATTCTCTTCAATCTCTTCCGCTATCAGAGCTTCCGCACCGGCGGGGCGATCCTGACGGCGCTCGCCTTCGTCTTCATGTTCGGGCCGGCGATCATCGCCACGCTCAAGGTCAAGCAGGGCAAGGGCCAGCCGATCCGTGAGGACGGGCCGGCCTCGCACCTCCTGACCAAGAAGGGCACGCCCACCATGGGCGGGCTGATGATCCTGTCGGGCTTCCTGTTCTCGACGCTGTTGTGGGCGAACCTCTCCAACATCTACGTGTTGGCGGTCACCGCGGTGACGCTCGGCTTCGGCGCCATCGGGTTCTGGGACGACTATCTCAAGGTCACCAAGCAGAGCCACAAGGGCTTCTCCGGCAAGCAGCGTCTGGCGCTCGAGTTCGTCATCTCCGGCATCGCCGTGTCGGTGATGCTGTGGATGGCCCGCGGCGCCCATCCGACCGCGGTCGCGTTCCCCTTCTTCAAGGACCTGTTCATCGATCTCGGCTGGTTCTTCATCGTCTTCGGCGCCTTCGTCGTCGTCTCCTTCGGCAACGCGGTGAACCTCACCGACGGGCTCGACGGTCTCGCCATCGTGCCGGTGATGATCGCGGCGGCGACCTTCGCGGCGATCGCCTATCTCACCGGCCGCGTCGACTATTCCGCCTATCTCGGCATCAACCACGTGCCCGGCGCCGGCGAGCTCTCCGTGGTGCTCGGCGCCGTGGTCGGAGCCGGTCTCGGCTTCCTGTGGTTCAACGCGCCGCCGGCGGCGATCTTCATGGGCGACACCGGCTCGTTGGCGCTCGGCGGCCTGCTCGGCACGGTGGCGGTCGCCACCAAGCACGAGATCGTGCTCGGCATCGTCGGCGGCCTCTTCGTGCTCGAAGCGATGTCGGTGATCATCCAGGTGGCGAGCTTCAAGCTCACGGGCAAGCGCGTCTTCAAGATGGCGCCGATCCACCACCATTTCGAACAGCTCGGTTGGAAGGAGCCGCAGGTCGTCATCCGCTTCTGGATCATCGCCGTCGTCCTCGCCCTGATCGGGCTGGCGACGCTGAAGTTGAGGTGAGGCGATGATCGCGGTCGACCTTTTCCGGGATCGCGCGGTGGCGCTGTTCGGGCTCGGCGGCTCGGGCCTCGCCACGGCCGAGGCGCTCGCCGCCGGCGAGGCGCACCTCCGGGTGTGGGACGACGCCGAAGGTGCGCGCGCCGAGGCGTCGAAGCGCGGCCTCGAGGTGGTGCCGCTCGCCGAAGTCACGTGGCGCGAGGTCGAGGCGCTGGTGTTGGCGCCGGGCGTGCCGCTCACCCATCCCGAGCCGCATTGGACGGTCAAGATGGCGCGGTCGGCCTATGTGCCGGTCATCGGCGACGTCGAGCTCTTCGTCCGCCAGCGCCGCCGCGCCTGTCCGACCGCTCCCTTCGTGGCGATCACCGGCACCAACGGCAAGTCGACGACGACGGCGCTGATCGATCACCTGCTGCGCTCGGCCGGGCGCGACAGCCAGATGGGCGGCAACATCGGTCGCGCCGTGCTGTCGCTCGAGCCGCTCACGCCGGAGCGCACCTATGTGGTCGAGTGTTCGTCGTTCCAGATCGATCTGGCGCCGAGCCTCGATCCGACGGTCGGCATCCTGACCAACCTCTCCGAGGACCACCTCGATCGCCACGGCACCATGGCCAACTACGCCGCGATCAAGGAGCGGCTGGTCGAGGCGGCGGGAACGGCGGTGATCGGCGTCGACGATCCCTTGTCGGCGGAGATCGCCGACAAGATCGAGGCGGAGAGCCACGTCGTCGTCCGTATCTCGGGCATCCACGAACTCGCCGACGGCGTCTTCGCGCGGGGCAGGACGATCGTCGAGGCGAAGGGCGGCGCGGAGACCATCGCCGCCGATCTCGCCGGCATCGGTTCGCTGCGCGGCCGCCACAACGCCCAGAACGCCTGCGCCGCCGTCGCGGCCTGCCGGTCGCTCGGGCTTTCACCGGAAGAGATCGCCGCGGGGCTCGCCACCTTCCCCGGCCTCGCCCATCGCATGGAGCAGGTCGGCCGCAAGGGGCGGGTGCTGTTCGTCAACGATTCCAAGGCGACCAACGCCGATTCCGCCGCTCAGGCGCTGGCCAGTTTCGAGCGCATCCACTGGATCGCCGGCGGCAAGCCGAAGTCGGGCGGCATCACCTCGCTCGACGGCTACTTCGACCGCGTCGCCAAGGCCTATCTGATCGGTGCGGCCGCCGACGAATTCGCCACGACGCTGGAAGGCCGTGTGCCCTACGTGTGCGCCGGTACGATCGATCGCGCGCTCGAACTCGCGGCCGCCGACGCGGAACTCGACGGGGCGGGAGAGCCGGTGGTGCTCCTGTCGCCGGCCTGCGCTTCCTACGACCAGTTCAAGAACTTCGAGGTCAGGGGCGATCACTTCCGCACCCTGGTGAGGGCGATCCCGGGAATCGAAGGGGTGGGGCCATGAACCGTACCGATCGTTCTCTCTTCGCATCGTGGTGGTGGACGGTCGACCGCACGCTGATCGCCGCGGCGGTGGTGCTGATGGTCGCCGGGGTGATCTTCTCCTTCGTCGCCTCGCCGGTGGTGGCGGAGCGCATCGGCGTCTCCGACAGCTTCCACTTCGTCAAGCGCCACGCCGTCTTCTTCGCTCTCGCCCTGCCGGTGCTGTTCGGCGTCTCGTTCCTCACCCCGCGCGGGGTGCGGCGGACGGCGCTGCTGGTCTTCGCCGCATCGCTGGTGATGCTGGTGGCGGTGCTGTTCTTCGGTCAGGAGGTCAAGGGCGCGCGGCGCTGGATCAACCTCCTCGGCGTCTCGGTGCAGCCGTCGGAGTTCGTCAAGCCGGCCTTCGTCATCCTCGCGGCGTGGTTCTTCGCCGAGAACCAGACGCGGCGGGATCTCAACGTTCCCGGCAACGCGCTCGCCATTCTGCTCTTCATCGTCGTCGCGGCGTTGCTCGTCGCTCAGCCGGACATCGGCCAGACGATCCTCGCCTCGGCGGCGTGGGTCGCGGTGTTCTTCGTCGCCGGCATGTCGCTGTGGTGGATCGTCGGTCTCGGCGGCGCCGGCGTCGTCGGGGTGTGGGCGGCCTACACCTTCGTTCCGCACGTCCACGCCCGCATCAACCGCTTCTTCGACAAGCAGGGGGCGGCGAAGGGCGGCCACATGACCGCCGACGGCTATCAGGCGCAGCAGGCGCACGACAGCTTCCTCAACGGCGGCTGGTTCGGTCGCGGCCCGGGCGAGGGCACGGTGAAGCGCCTGCTTCCCGACAGCCACACCGACTACATCTTCGCCGTCATCGGCGAGGAATACGGACTGATCATGTGCGCCCTGGTGGTGGCGATCTTCGCCTGGATCGTCTTCCGCGGGCTCTCCCACGCGATGCGCGAGGACGAGCCCTTCATCCGCTACGCCGTGGTCGGCCTCGTCGTGCTGATCGGGGTGCAGTCGGGCATCAACATCGCGGTGAACCTGCAGCTGATGCCGGCCAAGGGCATGACCCTGCCGTTCATCTCCTACGGCGGCTCGTCGCTGATCGCCACCGCCTTCGAGATGGGCTGCCTCCTGGCGCTGACCCGCCGACGGCCGCAGGCGACGCGTTTCGCCGCGCCGATCCGGCTGGAGGCGATGGAGAGCGGCGTCGGTCCGACGCCGCACGCCGTTTGATACTGGAGCCCCGCGGGGACGCGACATGAGCCTCACCATCCTGCTCGCCGCCGGGGGAACCGGCGGCCACCTCTTCCCGGCCGAGTCGCTCGCCGCCGAACTCGGCCGCCGCGGCCACGCGGTCGAACTCGCCACCGACGAGCGCGCCGACAAATACGGCCGTGCCTTTCCGCCCCGGGCGATCGACATCATCCGGTCCGCCACCTTCACGGGGCGCGATCCGATCTCGCTCGCCCGCACGCTGGCGATGCTGGCCTGGGGCACCTGGCAGGCGTTCCGCCTGATCGGCCGCATCCGTCCCGATGCGGTGGTCGGTTTCGGTGGCTACCCGACCTTTCCGCCGATGATCGCGGCGCAGCTGCGCGGCGTGCCGACCATCCTGCACGAGCAGAACGCGGTGATGGGTCGCGCCAATCGAGCGCTGGCCAAGCGCGTCACCCGCATCGCCCTGTCCTTCCCGGGCACCCGGATGATGGGGGCGGACGGCGCGAAAGCCGTCCACACCGGCAATCCGGTGCGCGACATGGTGATCTCGGCGGCGCGGGTTCCCTACGAGACGCCGACGCTAGACGGCGACTTCCGCCTGCTCGTCTTCGGCGGTAGCCAGGGCGCGCGGTTCTTCTCGGACGCGGTGCCGCCGGCGATCGGGAAGCTCGATCCGGCGCTGAGGGCGCGGCTCCGTCTCGTCCAACAGGCGCGGGCCGAGGACGCCGATGCGGTGAAGGCGGCCTATGCGCGGCTGGGCGTCGAGGCGGAGGTGGCGCCGTTCTTCGTCGACCTGCCGGCGCGCATCGCCGCGTCGCATCTGGTGGTGTGCCGGTCGGGCGCGTCGAGTGTCGGCGAACTGGCGGTGATCGGCCGTCCGGCGATCCTGGTGCCGTATCCCGGTGCGCTCGATCACGATCAGGCGGCCAACGCCGCGGTGCTGGAGGCGGCCGGCGGCGGCTGGCCGATCCGCCAGGACGAATTGACGCCGGCGCGGCTGGCCGACGAGCTGACCAAGGCGATGACCGATCCCGAGCAATTGGCGGCAGCGGCCGAGGCCGCCAAGGCCGCCGGCAAGGCCGACGCGGTGGCGCGGCTGGCGGATCTCGTCGAAGAGGTGGCGAAGCGGCGGTGAGGGGACCGTGGGCGCGGTTCGTAGTTCGTAGGGTGCAAAGAGCGAATGCGAATTGCACCATCGGCAGCGCCGGCTTCGTGCGCGCGGTTTCGGCCGAGATGGATCGAGAGGGCGACGCGTTTCTCGAGCGGTGCAATTCGCTTCGCTCTTTGCACCCTACCGTCCACCCTACGGCGCCCTCTCACCCGCCGACCATCGCCAGCCATTCCTCTTCCGTCAGCACCTGAACGCCGAGTTCGCGCGCCTTCGTCAGTTTCGAGCCGGCTCCCGGGCCGGCCACGACGATGTGGGTCTTGGCCGAGACCGAACCGGCGACCTTGGCGCCGAGCCGTTCGGCCATCGCCTTGGCCTCGTCGCGGGTCATCCTCTCGAGCGATCCGGTGAAGACCACGGTCTTGCCGGCGACGGCGGTGTCGGTCTTCGGCTTCTCGGCGTCGAGCGGTGTGACGTGTTCGGTCAGGCGATCGACCACGGCGCGGTTGTGCGGCTCGCGGAAATAGGCGGCGACGCTGTCGATCACCGTCACGCCGATCTGATCGATGGCGTCCATCTCGTCGCGGGCGGTGGCATCGCCGTCGACGATCTTCATCGCCGCGTCGTGGAAGGCCTTCCACGAGCCGTAGGCGCGGGCGAGCTGGCGGGCGGTGGTCTCGCCGACGTTGCGGATGCCCAAGGCGAAGAGGAAGCGCTCGAGGCCGATCGAGCGGCGCTCGTCGATGGCGGCGAAGAGTTTCGCCACGCTCAATGCGCCGAAGCCCTCCTTGTTCTCGAGTTTCTTCAGCGGGCTTTCGGCGTTGCGCGTCGCCAGCGTGAAGATGTCGGCCGGCTCGCGGATGGGGAAGTCCTCTTCGGCGAAGAAGAATTCGATCTGCTTCTCGCCCAGCCCCTCGATGTCGAAGGCGCGGCGCGAGACGAAGTGGCGCAGGTGTTCCTGGCGCTGATAGGGGCAGGCGAACTCGCCGGTGCAGCGGCGGATCTTGCCCTCTTCGCCGGTCACCGTCTCCTCGCGCACCAGGGGGGTGGCGAGATCGCAGATGCAGACGTGGGGGAAGGGGTAGGGGGCGCGCGCCTCGTGGGCATCGTCCTTCACCACCTCGACGATCTGCGGGATGACGTCGCCGGCGCGCTGGACCACCACCGTGTCGCCGATGCGGGCATCGAGCCGGGCGATCTCGTCGGCATTGTGCAGCGTCGCGTTGGAGACGACGACGCCGCCGACGGTGACCGGTGCGAGGCGGGCGACGGGCGTGTGGGCGCCGGTGCGGCCGACCTGGATGTCGATGCCTTCGAGGACCGTCGTGGCGCGTTCGGCCGGGAACTTGTGGGCGATGGCCCAGCGGGGCGAGCGCGAGACGAAGCCGAGGCGCTGTTGCAGATCGAGCCGGTCGACCTTGTAGACGACGCCGTCGATGTCGTAGCCGAGGCTGGCCCCATCGGCCTCGAGGCGGCGGTAGACGTCGAGCATGGCCTCGACCGAGGCGCAGCGCTCCATCCGCGGATTGACCGGGAAGCCCCAGGCGCCGAAGGCGGCGACGCGCTCCATCTGGGTGGCGGCGTCCCAATCCTCCGACACCTCGCCCCAGGCATAGGCGAAGAAGCGCAGGGGCCGCGACGCGGTGATGCGCGGATCGAGCTGGCGCAGGCTCCCGGCGGCGGCGTTGCGCGGGTTGGCGAAGGTCTTGTCGCCGGCGGCCTCCTGGCGGGCATTGAGGGCCGCGAAATCGGTGTGGCCCATGTAGACCTCGCCGCGCACCTCCAGCACCGCCGGCACGCCGTCGGGCAGGACGCGGGGAATGTCGGCGACGGTCTTGACGTTGGCGGTGACGTTCTCGCCCTCGGCGCCGTCGCCGCGGGTGGCTGCGGAGACGAGGCGGCCGGCCTCGTAGCGCAGCGAGAGCGACAGGCCGTCGATCTTCGGCTCGGCGGTGAAGACCACCTCCTGCCCGTGGGTGGCGAGGAAGCGATGGACGCGACCGACGAAGTCGGCGACGTCCTCGTCGGAAAAGGCGTTGTCGAGCGACAGCATGGGGACGCGATGCGTCACCTTCTCGAACTTCTCCGAAGGCCCGGCGCCGACCTTCAGGCTCGGGCTGTCGGGCGCGCGCAGTTCCGGGAATCGGGCCTCGAGAGCGAGGAGCCGCCGCCGCAGCCGATCGTATTCGGCGTCGGAGACGCTCGGCGCATCGTCCTGGTAATAGCGCCGATCATGCTCGCGGATCTCCGCGGTGAGGCGAGCGATCTCGGCGGCGGCATCCGAGGGGGAGAGGGTGTCGGGCGGGAGTTCGGGGGGCATCGGAATCCTCGGCATGCGGTCTGCGGTTGCCCGCATCGTATCGTGTCACGACCGGCCGGAGGCCGGAACCCTTCTCCCCTCGCGGGAGAAGGTGGCGCGGTACGCGCCGGATGAGGGGGCGCCGCGAAGCGGCAACGCGGTGCTGACAGCAGAAGCAGAGGGCAGCGGAGGGGCCGCGACCCCTCATCCGCCCTTTGGGCACCTTCTCCCGCAAGGGGAGAAGGAAACGCGCCTTCGGCGCGCGACCGTTCCCTCACCCCGCCATCAAACTGTCCGCCGCGGCTCTCGCCTCCGCGGTCACCGTCTCGCCGGAGAGCATTCGGGCGATCTCCTCGCGGCGGGCTTCGCGGGTGAGTTCGACGACGCGGGTCGCGACGCGCTCTTCGCGGCCGCCGGGGACCGGCTCCTTGGAGATGAGCAGGTGGGTGTCGGCGCGCGCCGCGACCTGCGGGGCGTGGGTGACGCTCATCACCTGGACCTTGTCGGCCAGTCGTGCCAGTCGTTGACCGACGGCGCCGGCGACCGCGCCGCCGACGCCGGTGTCGATCTCGTCGAAGATCAGCGTCGGGGCCGAGCCCTTGTCGGCGAGGCTCACCTTCAGCGCCAACAGGAAGCGCGACAGCTCGCCGCCGGAGGCGACCTTCATCATCGGGCCCGGACGGGTGCCGGGGTTGGTCTGGACGTGGAACTCGACGCGGTCGATGCCCTCGGGGCCGGCCTGGGCGCGGTCGGTGGTGCGGGCGACGATGAAACGGGCGCGCTCGAGCTTCAGCGCCGGGAGTTCGGCATGGACGGCCGCCTCGAGGCCTCCCGATGCCGTGGCGCGGGCGGCGGAGAGGGTCTCGGCGGCGGCGAAATAGGTCGCCTCGGCGGCGGCGACGGCGGTCTCCAGGGCGGCGAGACGCTCCTCGCCGTGATCGAGGGCGGCGAGGTCGCCGGCCATGCGGGCGCGCAAGGCGGGCAGCGCGTCGCAGGCGCAGGCGTGTTTGCGCGCCGCGGCGCGGAGCGCGAAGAGGCGCTCCTCGGTGCGCTCCAGATCGCGGGGATCGAAGTCGGCCGCGCGCAGCGCCTTCTCGAGCGCGCCGCGCGCCTCCTCCAGGAGATCCAGCGCCGCGCCCATCGGCTTCAGCGCGGCTTCCGTCAGCTCGGGCAGGGCGGCGGTCTTGCGCTCCAGGTTGCGCATCAGCGAGGCGATGGTCGGGATCGGCGAGTGGGCGCCGTCGAAGGTGCCGACCGCGTCGGCGAGATCGCCGGCGATCTTCTCCGACTGCATCATGCGATGACGCTTCGTCGCCAGCTCCGTCTCTTCGCCCTCGTCCGGGGCGAGGCGGTCGAGTTCGTCGAGGCTGGCGCGCAGATAGTCGGCCTCGCGGCGGGCGGCGTCGATGCGAGCGGCGTGACCGTCGCGCTCCTTCACCGTGGCGCGCCACGAGGTCCAGGCGGCGGTGACGGCGGCGACGGCGTCCTCGAGGCCGCCGAAGGCGTCGAGCAGGCGGCGGTGTTCGCGTTCGTCGACCAGGGCGCGGTCGTCGTGCTGGCCGTGGATCTCGACGAGCTTCTCGCCGACGTCGCGCAGCAGCGTCGCCGAGACGGGGGCGTCGTTGAGGAAGGCGCGGGTGCGGCCGTCGGCGGTCTGGACGCGGCGGACGATGACGTCGCCGGAGGCGTCGATGTCGTTGTCGGCGAGGAGACGGCGGACGGGATGGTCGGCGGCGACGTCGAAGACGGCGGTCACCTGGCCCTGCGCCGCGCCGTGGCGGACGAGGCCGGCGTCGCCGCGGCCGCCCAGCGCCAGCGCCAGACTGTCGAGCAGGATCGACTTTCCGGCGCCGGTCTCACCGGTGAGCACCGTGAGACCACGCGTGAAATCGATCTCCAACCGCTCGATCAGAACGATGTCTCGGATCGACAGAGCGGCGAGCATGGGCGGACGCGATTCTCCGGGAGGATCTTTCGCGGACGATAGTCCCGGCGAGAACAAAACGGAACCCCCCGACCGCGCGGTGCGGTCGGGTGGCGTCAGAAGACGCGGAAGCCGCGGAAGGACTTGGAGATCCAGCTCTCGGAGGACTCGCTCGGCTCGTAGCCGCCCTTCTTCAGGAGCGAGTAGCTGTCCTTGTACCACTGGCTGTCGGGGAAATTGTGCCCGAGCACGGCGGCGGCGGTCTGCGCCTCGTTGACGACGCCGAGGGCGTAGTAGGCCTCGACCAGGCGGGCCAGCGCCTCCTCGACGTGGCGAGTGGTCTGGTACTCGGTCGTCACCAGCTTGAAGCGGTTGATGGCGGCGAGATACTGGCCCTTGCGCAGGTAGAAGCGGCCGACGTCCATCTCCTTGCCGGCGAGCTGGTCCTTGACCGCGAGAAGCTTGCGGCGGGCGTCGTCGGCGTAGGGCGAATCCGGGTACTTCTGCACCAGTTCGGCATAGGCCTGGAGCGCCTTGCCGGTGCGCTCCTGGTCGCGGCTGATGTCGGGGATCTGCTTGTAGTAGCTCTCCGCCATCAGATACTGGGCGTAGGCCGCGTCCGGGCTGCCGGGGTAGAGGGTGACGAAGCGGCGGGCGGCGGTGATGCACTCGGTGTACTTGCCGCGCTCGAACTCGGTGTAGGCCTGCATCAGGACCGACTTCTTGGCCCATTCCGAATAGGGGTGCAGGCGATCGAGGTCCTCGAACTTCTTCACCGCGTCGGAGCGCTTGCCGGCCTGCTGGAGCACCAGACCCTCGTTGTAGAGCTGGTCGGCCGGGGTGCGGTCGAGGCCGAGGTCGTCCTCCTTGGAGGCGCAACCGGCGAGGAGGGCGGCGACGGTGACGGCCATCACGAGGCCGGCGGCCCGATGCGGGCGGGCGAGAGCGGACCTGCGCTCGATCGTCTTCGTCGTACCGGCGTCGACCACGTTGGCGTTCCCCATCATTCGCAATCCGTTCTGGCCGACGCGGTGCGCCACCGCATCCGCCGGTCGTCGAGACCCGTTCCGCCGCAGGCTGCATCGAGCGCCGTCGGCCGATCGGCCGACGTTGTAACGCGCCGGAACGACCGCGTCACCTCGGTGGCGGTCGATTGGTCCGAATTTGTGGCGGGACGCCCACGCAACGGGCCTCGGTGTGGATCTCGACGCGTCGGCGCGGAGCCGGCTCAGGCGACTTCCGCGGCCCAGGCCGGCGCCACCATGCCGATGCCGATCTCGGCGGCCGGCGCGGCGGCGGAGCGGCTCCGCGCTTCGACCAGCTCCCAGGCGGGCGGATCGGCGAGGAGCGCCTTCAGCGTCAGGTGGTTCATGCGATGGCCGCCGCGATAGGAGCGGTAGAGGCCGAGGAGGGGCGCGCCGGAGAGGGCGAGATCGCCGATGGCGTCGAGCAGCTTGTGGCGGACGAATTCGTCGGCCCAGCGCAGGCCTTCCGGATTGAGGACGCGATCGTCCTTGATGGCGACGGAATTCTCGAGAGAGGAACCGCGGCACAGGCCCAGCGGCAGAAGCTTCTCGAGATCCTTGACGAAGCCGAAGGTGCGGGCGCGGGCGACCTGCTCGCGGAAGACCGTCGGAGAGAGGTCGATGCCGATCGACTGACGGCCGATCACCGCGTCGGGGAAGTCGATGGTGACTTCGTAGCGCTGACCCTCGTAGGGGCGCAGTTCGGCCCAGCCGCTGCCGAGCTCGATGCGGACCGGCTTCAGCACGCGGATGAAGCGGCGGCGCGCCGACTGGGTGACGAGGCCGACCTGATCGATCGCTTCGATGAAGGCGTCGGAGGAGCCGTCCATCACCGGGACTTCGGGACCGTCGATCTCGATCACCACGTTGTCGACGCCGAGACCGCGCAGGGCGGCCATCAGGTGTTCGATGGTGGCGACGGAAGCCCGCTCGGGATCGCCGACCATGGTGCACAGGTCGGTGGCGGAGACGTGGCTCCACAGCGCCGGGATCTCGACGTCGCGTCCCTGCACCGCCTCGGTGCGGACGAAGACGATACCGGTGTCGGCATCGGCGGGATGGAGGGTGAGGGTGACTTCCTGGCCGCTGTGGACGCCTATTCCCACGACGCGTACCGTATCGGCGATCGTGGTCTGTGCGTTCACGGTCTTGCGTGCCATCGTCTTCACCCGTCCGGCTCGTCGGCACCCGAGAAGGGGCGGAGAGCTCTTCGTCTTCACTCTCGAAGCGGGCGGAACCGGTCCCTGATTCCGCCTTCTCGAAACCGGTCCGAAGCAGGCCCGAAAGGCGCTTCGACGAACCGGTCGAGCGTCAAACTACAGAGGGTCGAGCGGGAAGCGAAATCACGGTTGGTTACACATTGTTACCACTATTGCAGATCAAAAATTGATTAATTTTCAATTAATTGTCGGAATGTGTCGAAAAACGGGAACGGGGCCCGTCACAGTCGTGACGGGCCCCGTTCGGCGTCTTTTCGGGCTGACCTTCGGTCAGTTCGCCTGACGGCGGAGGAAGGCGGGAATCTCCAGCTGATCCTCTTCCGACATGCGGGTCTGCGCCGGGGCGCGGCCCATCGGGTCGAGGCCGCCGGTGGCCGGGCGGTGGGCCGGTTCGGCCGGCATGCGCGGGGCCGGACGCTTGGCGAACTCGTCGTGGCCGGCGGGCTGGTAGGACGCCGTCTCGCGCGGCGCCGGGGCCGGGGCGAAGGTCGGCTCGCGCTGAGCCTGGACTTCGCCTTCGTGGTCCTCACGCCGCGAAAGGCCGTGGGCGAGGCGCTTGAGGAGGCTCATCGGACGGCGCTCGTCGTCGTGATGCTCTTCGGCCGGGGCCATCTGGCGCTGGGCGATCGGCGGGAACTCGTCGACGCGCGGCATGCGGGCCTGGACCGTCGGACGCTCGGCGGTCGGCGGGATGTAGGGGCGACGATCGATCTGCGGCTCGGGGCGGGCGACCGGCTCGTCGATCTCGGCGACCGGGTCGGTGTGGGCGAAGGCGGCCGGCTGCGGCTCGTAGCGCTGGATCGCCACCGCCGGGTCGTGAGCGGCGTAGGTGACCGGCGCGGGGGCTTCGGCGACCGGCTCGACGCGGGTCTCGACGACCGGGGCGGGAGCCGGCATGGGAGCCGGAGCCGGCGCGAAGGTCTCGGAGACGTCGAGCGAGCGGGCGATGGCGGCGGCGGCCGAGGTGGCGGCGCTGGTGGTGCGGACCTCGGTGCGAGCCTGCTCGAGCGCGGCGGGGACGGGACGGCCGGCGGCGCGCAGACGCGCGGCGAGGTCGGCCATGCGGGCTTCCTGCTGGGTCAGCTCGGCCTTGACCTCCTGGTCGATGCCGGTGGCGACGACCGAGACGCGGACGACGCCCTCGAGGCTGTCGTCGAAGGTGGCGCCGAGGATGATGTTGGCGTCGGGGTCGACCTCCTCGCGGATGCGGGTGGCGGCCTCGTCGACCTCGAAGAGGGTGAGGTCCTTGCCGCCGGAGATCGAGATGAGCACGCCCTTGGCGCCCTTCATCGAGGTCTCGTCGAGCAGCGGATTGGCGATCGCGGCT
>CALMYM010000405.1 GCA_937873675.1 uncultured Alphaproteobacteria bacterium
AGAGTGGCGGCTTTTAGGGCCCCTCCCACTGATGTCCTCCTCCTATTCCTCCGTTCGTCGCGTGCCGCGCCCACGTCGCGAGGTCGGTGGCGGCACTTCTTCGGTGACCTCGGCACCGTCTGGTGCGATCTCGCCCGGCGTCGCCCGGGGCGAGCGACGCCGGAACTGCCGATCCCCGGACAACGGCGGTGACCCGACCGTTCGGCCCGTCCGGGATCGAAATTCCGTGAGACGCGAAACACCTCGGCGACCCCACCGCGCGATGTCGGCGAGGTCGTCGGTTCACGTCCCGATCGGAAAAGGAGGTCAGCAATCGCTGCGCCAAATTCGCCACAATTTGCCAAGTATATGAAATTATTAGAATAAATCGGACGAGGCGAGATCGGCGCGGTCGATCGCACGGGCCCGCGCCTGCCAAACTGGCGGTTCGTCGCTGCCGCCGGGGAAGCGGCCTCGGTGAATCATCCGTGAATCAACGGTTTGGCGGCCTGCCATGATGGCAGCGCGGTGCGCGCCTCAGCGTTCGGCGCGGCGCAGGTCGGCGAGGCGGCCGGCGAGTTCGATCGCCGAGCGGACGCCGAACTTCTCGAGAATCCGGGCGCGGTGGACCTCGACGGTGCGCATGGCGATGCCGAGGTCGTCGGCGATCTGCTTGTTGAGGAGACCGTCGAGCATCTTGTCCATCACCTCGCGCTCGCGCGGCGACAGGGTGGCGAGGCGCTCTTCGAGGGCGCGGGTGGTGGTCGCGGTGGCGTGGCGGCGGGCTTCGAGGTCGAGCGCGGCGAGGACCCGGGTGACGAGGTCGCCGCCGTCGAAGGGCTTCTCCAGGAAGTCGATCGCCCCCTTCTTCAGCGACTGCACCGCCACCGGCCCGGCGCCGTGGCCGGTCACCACCACCCCCGGCAGGATCGAGCCGTGGCGCTCCAGGCGATCGAGGACGTCGAGGCCGGACATGCCGGACATGCGGACGTCGAGGACGATGCAGCCGCGCGTCGCCGGGCTCCAGGCGGCGAGGAAGGCTTCGCCGCTGTCCCACAGGCGCACGGCGAGGCCGCGCGAGCGGAACAACCACTCGAGCGAGTCGCGGATCGCCGCGTCGTCGTCGACGACGTGGATGCCGACGGCATCGGGGGCGATCGTGCTCATGCCGGGTCCTTCGTGGTCGAGGCGGACGTGGGCGCCGCCTCGACGGTGGGAAGCGCCAGGGTGAAGATCGTACCGCCTCCCGGTCGCGGCGAGAACTCCAGGCGGCCGAGATGGAGCTCGACGATCGAGCGGCAGATGTTGAGCCCCATGCCCATGCCCTCCTGTTTGGTGGAGAAGAAGGGCGAGAAGAGCTTTTCGGCGACCTCCGGCGGGATGCCGGTGCCGCGGTCGGCGACCTCGACGACGATCTCCTCGGCGGTGTCGCCGGCGTCGGCCGGGCGAGGGCGGCGCCGGGCGGTGATCTCCAGGCGGCGGGTGCGCGCGGGTATCGCGGCCATCGCCTCCATGCCGTTGCGGATCAGGTTGAACAGCACCTGTTCGAGGAGCACCCGGTCGGCGGTGACGATCGCCGGCGTCTCGGGCAGGTCGAGTTCGATCTCGACGCCGGCCTTGCGCGCCTCGGGGGCGACGAAGGTGGCGAGGTCGGCGATCACCGCGACGAGGTCGATGGTGGCGAAGCGCGGCTCGCGCTTGCGGACGAAGTCGTGGACGCGGCGGACGATGCGGCCGGCACGCTGGGCCTGGACCTCGAGCTTCTCCAGCGCCTCGACCAGATCGGCCGGACCGTGGCCGGCGCGGATCATGTTGAGGCAGCCGGTGGCGTAGGAGGAGACGGCGGCGAGCGGCTGGTTGAGCTCGTGGGAGATGGTCGAGGCCATCTCGCCCATGGAGATCAGACGGGCGGTGCGGGCCATGGTCTCGGTCTGGCGGCGCTCCATCTCCTCGGTGCGCTTGCGGTCGGTGACGTCGATGATCGAACCCATCCAGCCGCGATGGACGCCACGGGCGTCGATCAGCGGCGCCTCGTAGACGAGGACGTCGAAGAGGGTGCCGTCGCGACGGCGGAAGCGGGTCTCGAAGGAGATCTGCTTCAGTTCCTCGTGGGCCAGGGTGTGGTGGCGGGCGATCGTCTCGTCGATCAGGTCGGGCAGCCAATAGGGCAGAGGCGGGGTGAGGCCGACGATCTCGTCGGCGCGCCAGCCGACCATCCGGCAGAAGGCCGGGTTGACGTAGATGATGCGGTCGTCGAGGTCGCGGGCGCGCATGCCGACGGTGAGGCTCTCCTCCATGGCGCGGCGCAGCGCCTGGGCTTCGCCGAGACTCTCCTCGGCCGCGAGGCGGCGGCGATAGTGGCGCATCAGCGCGAAGATCGAGACGACGGCGACGAAGGCGAGGCCGAAGATCGTCGCCACCAGCGAATTGCCGGTGAGGTTGGAGGGCGCGCGGTTGGCGGCGAGCGACAGGGTGACGCCGGGCAGCGGCGGATCGAACGCCAGTTCGTGACGCAATGCCTCCGGGTCGCGCGGCAGCGACGACTTGCGGGCGAGTTCGCGGCCGTCGCCGTCGAGGAGGGCGACGAGGCTCTTCTGGGTGATCCACCAGGGCACGTGTTCGGTGAGCAGACGCTCGAGATGCAGTCGCGCGGTGAGCGAGCCGATGCGGATGCCGTGCTCGAAAATCGGTACGACGAGATCGGTGAGGTTGCCCCGCCCGGGCTCGGCGCGCGGGGCGGTGAAGCCGTGTTCGAACCGCGGCGGGGCCGCGATCGACGGCGGTGCGGCCGGCGCGGCGTCGGGCGGCACCAGGGCGCGCAGGGCCCCCGAGGCGTCGCGCCACTCGATGGCGACGATCTCGGGATGGGCGGCGGCGACGGCGCGTAGACGGGCGATCACCACGGTCTCGGCCGGCTGGTCGCCGATGTCGACGGCGAGGCGTTCGACGGCGGCGAGATCGGCCTCGAGCTGGAAGCGCAGAGCCTGTTCGACCCACAGCGTGTCGCGGATGAGGGCGAGGCCGGCCTCCTCGCGCTCGGAGCGGTCGGCGAACCAGACGAGGAAGCCGAGCACCGCGGCGATCAGCGCCACGGCGATCAGCGGTGCCGCCTCGACGATGCGATCGAGGTGGCGGCGGTCGCGCGGGCGGGGACCGGGGAACGGCATGGTGCCGGTCGAAGCGGAGAGGGGCGATCCGGGCGTTTCGACGGGATCGGTCACGCAGGAAGGCCTCTCGCGAGCGGGAACGGCGGGTGGAAACGGGTGGGCCGGGTGACGGTGGTGCGAGGAGACTACGGAAATCCACAATAGCGCAAGGGCGCGTGTCCGTCCTACCCATGGGGCAAGCTCCAGAGAGAGCTCGAAGTCCCGCGCACAACTGGGAGGTCTCGCGCATGAAACGTCTTCTCGCCACCGCCGCCGCTCTCGCCGTCGCCGCCGCTCTCGCCGGCCCCGCCTTCGCGCAGGAGGTGGTGATCAAGTTCTCGCACGTCGTCGCTCCCAACACGCCGAAGGGCAAGGGCGCCGACAAGTTCAAGGAACTGGCGGAGAAGTACACGGCCGGCAAGGTCAAGGTCGAGGTCTACCCGAACTCGCAGCTCTACAAGGACAAGGAAGAGCTCGAGGCGCTGCAGCTCGGTGCGGTGCAGATGCTCGCGCCGTCGCTGGCGAAGTTCGGCCCGCTCGGGGTGAAGGAATTCGAGATCTTCGATCTGCCCTTCATCTTCCCGTCGAAGGAAGCGCTGATCAAGGTGACCAAGGGTCCGGTCGGCAAGGGCCTGCTCAAGAAGCTCGAGGCGAAGGGGATCGTCGGTCTCGAATACTGGGACAACGGCTTCAAGATCATGAGCGCCAACAAGCCGATCAAGATGCCCGACGACTTCCTCGGCCTGAAGATGCGCATCCAGTCGTCGAAGGTGCTGGAAGCCCAGATGAAGGCGCTCGGCGCGTTGCCGCAGGTGATGGCCTTCTCGGAAGTCTACCAGGGCCTGCAGACCGGCGTCGTCGACGGCACCGAGAACCCGCCGTCGAACATGTACACTCAGAAGATGCACGAGGTGCAGAAGTACGCGACGGTCTCCCGTCACGGCTATCTCGGTTATGCGGTGATCGTGAACAAGAAGTTCTGGGACGGCCTGCCGGCCGACATCCGGTCCAACCTCGAGAAGGCGATGGACGAGGCGACCGAGTATGCCAACGGCATCGCCCAGAAGGAGAACGACGACGCGCTCGCGGCGATGAAGGCCTCCGGCAAGACCGAGTTCCACGACATGACCGACGCCGAGAAGGCGGCGTGGATGAAGGCGCTGAAGCCGGTCCACGACGAGATGGCCGGTCGCGTCGGCAAGGATCTCATCGCCGAGATCTATCGCGAGACCGGCGTCGCCAAGTGACGCCCGGCGGCGGCGCCGACGACGGCGCCGCCCCCCGCACGGGATCGCGACCGGTGGCGTGATCCCCCGACGGTCCGGTGCGGCACCGGACCACGCCGTGCTCGTCGGGCGGCCCTCCGCGGCGCCCGGCGACCGAGCGGATCGTCGCCGTCCCTTCTTTTCGCACATCTCGTTCTGGCAGACCCGCCCGAGTGATCGGACCGGGTGACGCGAGAGGTCCAGCCATGCTTCGACTACTCGACCGGCTCGAGGAGGCGATCATCGCCTTTCTCATCGGAGCCGCGACCCTGATCATCTTCGCCGCGGTGGTGCACCGCTATGGTCTGGGCTTCATCGCTTCGGCGGTCGGCACGGCCAATCAATGGGGCCTGCCGGCGGTCGCCGGCGGCGCGCGCTCGGCCTACAAGTTCCTCGCCGGCATCAACATGACCTGGGCGCAGGAGCTGACCATCTACATGTTCGTGTGGATGGCGAAGTT
Source organism: uncultured Alphaproteobacteria bacterium (assembly GCA_937873675.1). GTDB lineage: Bacteria > Pseudomonadota > Alphaproteobacteria > Rhizobiales > Ancalomicrobiaceae > CALBKH01. Next base: position 4,851 of record CALMYM010000405.1, read on the forward strand.
CGGCGCGGCCTACGGCGTCCGGACCGGCATCCACGTCGGCGTCGACGTGCTGATCAACCAGATGCAGGCGCGCACCCGCGTCGGCTTCATCCTCTTCGGCCTGCTCGCCGGCGCGCTCTTCACCGGCATCGTCGGAGCGCTCGGGGCCAATTTCGTCTGGCACATCTACCACACCGACCAGACCTCGGCCGATCTCGAGGTGCCGATGTGGCTGGTCTATCTGTGCGTGCCGATCGGATCCTGGCTGATGAGCTTCCGCTTCCTGCAGGTCGCGGTCTCCTACTGGAAGACCGGTCAACTGCCCAAGCACGACCACGGTCACGTCGCCGGTCTCGACGAAGAGGAGGCCCGGGCATGAGTGCGCTCATCATCTTCGTCCTGCTCATCGCCCTGATGCTGACGGGCATGCCGATCTCGATCTCGCTCGGCCTCACGGTGTTGACCTTCCTCTTCACCATGACCGACGTGCCGATCGCCAGCGTCGCGCTGAAGCTCTTCACCGGCATCGAGAAGTTCGAGATCATGGCGATCCCGTTCTTCATCCT
>CALMYM010000406.1 GCA_937873675.1 uncultured Alphaproteobacteria bacterium
CCTTGGAGACGTTGAAGATCTCCAGGATGCGGGCGTTGCCGAGCATGGTCTCGCGGATCTCCGGCGTGAGCATGCCGCTCATCGCCTTCTTCACGTCGTCGACCAGGTCGTAGATGATGTTGTAGTAGCGGATCTCGACGCCTTCGCGCTCGGCCGCCTGGCGGGCTTCCTTCGACGCACGGACGTTGAAGCCGATGATCGCGGCGTTGGAGGCCGAGGCCAGCGACACGTCGGACTCGGTGATGCCACCGACGCCGCCGTGGATGACGCGGGCGCGGACCTCGTCGTTGCCGAGCTTCTCCAGCGCGCCGATGATCGCTTCGAGCGAGCCCTGCACGTCGCCCTTGACGACGAGCGTGAACTCCTTGCGACCCGTGGTCTTGAGCTGGTTCATCATCTCGGTGAGCGAGCCGCGGGCGGAGGTGCCGCGGGCCTGCATCTTCTCGCGCTTCAGGCGCTGACGATAGTCGGCGACCTCGCGGGCGCGGGCTTCGTTCTCGACCACGGCGAAGCGATCGCCGGCTTCCGGGGTCTCCTGGAAGCCGAGCACCTCGACCGGGGTCGACGGACCGGCATCACGTTCGGGAGTGCCCTGGTCGTTGAGCAGCGCGCGGACGCGGCCCCAGGCGCCACCGGCGACGAGGATGTCGCCGACCTTGAGGGTGCCGCGCTGGACGAGGACGGTGGCCACCGGACCGCGGCCCTTGTCGAGCTTGGCTTCGATGACGGTGCCCTCGGCCGCCCGGCTCGGGTTGGCCTTGAGTTCGAGCACTTCGGTCTGCAGCAGGATGGCCTCGAGCAGCTTGTCGAGGTTGAGGCGCTGCTTGGCCGAAACCTCGACCTCGAGCACGTCGCCGCCCATCGATTCGACCACGATCTCGTGCTGGAGCAGCGCGGTGCGGACCCGCTGCGGGTCGGCCTGCGGCTTGTCGATCTTGTTGATGGCGACGATGATCGGCACGCCCGCGGCGCGGGTGTGGTTGATCGCCTCGACCGTCGTCGGCATGACGCCGTCGTCGGCCGCCACCACCAGGATGACGATGTCGGTGGCCTTGGCGCCGCGAGACCGCATCGCCGTGAAGGCCTCGTGGCCGGGGGTGTCGATGAAGGTGATCTTCTGGCCGTGGCTCTCGACCTGATAGGCACCGATGTGCTGGGTGATGCCGCCGGCCTCGCCCGCCGCCACCTTGGTGGAGCGGATGGCGTCGAGCAGCGACGTCTTGCCGTGGTCGACGTGACCCATGATGGTGACGACCGGCGGGCGCGACGCCAGATCGGCATCGACGTCCGGCGCGGCGAAGAGGCCCTCTTCGACGTCCGACTCGGCGACACGCTTGACGGTGTGGCCCATGTCCTCGGCGATGAGCTGGGCCATGTCGGCGTCGATGACGTCGTTGATCTTCATCATCTGGCCCTGCTTCATCAGCAGCTTGATGACGTCGACGGCGCGCTCGGCCATGCGGTTGGAGAGTTCCTGGATGGTGATCGTCTCGGGGAGGATCACCTCGCGGGAGATCTTCTCACGCGGTTCGAAGGACTGCATGCGGCGCTGCTGGCGCTGGACGCGGCGCTTGAAGGCGGCGACCGAACGGCCGCGGCCGGAGCCTTCCTCGTCGTCGCTGGTCTGAGCGGTGACGACGGTGAGCTTGCCGCGCTGCTTGTCGTCGCCCTTGGTGCGGGTCGGCTTGGGCGGCGGCGGCGCGGTCATGCGGCGCGCGGCGCCGGCCGGCGGACGGGCGACGGGGCCGCGACGCGGAGCTTCCTCGTCCTCCTCCTCGGCGGCCGGGCGGGCCGGACGGGTGGCGGCGGTCGCAGGCGCGGCGGGACGCGCCGCGGTCGGCGCGGCCGCGGGAGCGGCGGCGGCCTCGGGCTCGGCGGCCTTCTCCGGCTCCGCCACGGGCTCCGGTTCACCGGCGGCCTTGCGGCGCTCTTCTTCCGCCGCGGCCTCGGCCTTGCGGCGGGCTTCGGCCTCGGCGCGCTCCTTGGCGAGGCGCGCTTCCTCGATGGCGCGCAGCCGCTCTTCCTCGGCGCGGCGCTTGCGGTCCTCCTCCTCGCGGATGCGAGCTTCGGCGAGCGCCTTCTCACGGGCGGCGCGTTCGCCGGCCGAGAGGGTCTGCAGCACCACGCCGGTGCGCGGCCGCTGCGGAGCGGCGGGCGCTTCGGCCGGGGCCGAAGCCGGGGCCTGGGCCGGGGCGGCCGGCGTCGCTTCGGTGCGCGGCTTCAGCTCGACGCGAGGCGCAGGCGCCGCGGCGTGACCGTGTTCGGTCTCCCCGGGCTTCAGGATGCGCTTCTTCTTGGTCTCGACGAGCACGGTCTTCGACCGCCCATGACTGAAGCTCTGCTGGACCGTGGCGTCGGTCTTCAGCTTCAACGTCAACTTCTTCTTGACGTCGACGTGGAGGGTCTTGTCGCCGGTGGTCTTCTGTTCGTTCATGTGCCCGTCATTCCTGCGGCGTCGTGCCGCTCGTCGCGTGATGGCCGTCGTTCGTCGACACCGTGGTCCCGAAGGATTCGAGGCCTCGATATCTGGCGAGCGCGCCTGCACGCTCGAGGAAGGTTTCGCTCGCCCGGCCAGCAAGCAGCGCAGCATGTATCACATTCGACCTGCCCAATGCCAAATCCAATTGGGCTCCGGTGAAGATTCGGACGACCGGAATGCCGATCTCCCCACCGAAACGGCGCTTGAGCGCCGCGGCCAGCTTCTCGACCCCGTCCGACCCCGCTTCCGCGGCGTGGACGAGACCGGCGAGGCGCTCGCGCGCCACCGCCGTTTCCACCTTGGCGAAGCCGGTGGTGACCAGCCCCGCCTTGCGCGCCAGGCCGAAGGTGCCCAGCGCCTGTTTCGCCATCAGCCCGTCGAGGCGCTCGGCGAGGTCCGCGGGGACCTCGACGGTGCTGCGCAGGGCACGGGCGAAGAGCTTGCGCTGGACGGCCTTGTCGACCGCGGCGCGCGTCGCCTCCACCCAGACCCCACGGCCGGGCAGGTCGCGCTTCAGATCAGGCACCACGGTTCCATCCGGGGCCTGAACGAAGCGGATCAGCTCTGCGAGCGGCCTCGTCTCACGGGAGACGATGTCGGTTCGCGTCACGTCCGCCTTCCTCGGCGGGCGTTCGTCCCATTCCGGCGCCGCGTCGGCGCCCGGCTCGGCGTCAGTGTTCGCCACTCTCCGCCTCGTCTTCCGAACCTTCGTCCGCCTCTTCGACCGGCGGCTCGATCCAGCCGGCGGCGACGCGGGCGGCCATGATGATGGCTTCGGCGTCGGTGCGGTCGAGATCGAAGCCGTCGAGCGTGCCGGTGTGCTTCTCGACTTCGCCGCCCTTGCGCTCGGTCCAGCCGACGAGATCGTCGGTGGCGCAGCCGGCGAGGTCTTCGACCGTCTTGATGCCGTCCTTGCCGAGCGCCACCATCATCGCGGTGGTGACGCCGGGCACCTCACGCAGCTCGTCGGCGACGCCGAGTTCCTTGCGTTCGGCATCCTGAGCGGCCTCGAGTGCCTCCAACCAGGTGTTGGCGCGGGACTGGATCTCCTCCGCCGTCTCCTCGTCGAAGCCCTCGATGCGGGCGATCTCGTCGATGCCGACGTAGGCGAGTTCTTCGACCGTGCCGAAGCCTTCGGTGGCGAGCAGCTGAGCGACGACCTCGTCGACGTCGAGCGCTTCCATGAACAGCTGGGTGCGCTCGGCGAATTCCTTCTGGCGGCGCTCCGATTCCTCGGCCTCGGTCATGATGTCGATGTCCCAGCCGGTGAGCTGGGAGGCGAGACGGACGTTCTGGCCGCGGCGGCCGATGGCGAGCGACAGCTGATCGTCCGGCACCACCACTTCGATGCGGCCGGCCTCCTCGTCGAGCACCACCTTGGCGACTTCCGCCGGCTGGAGGGCGTTGACGATGAAGGTGGCGGCGTCGTGCGACCAGGGAATGATGTCGATCTTCTCGCCCTGGAGCTCCTGCACCACCGCCTGGACGCGCGAACCGCGCATGCCGACGCAGGCGCCGACCGGGTCGATCGATCCGTCGCGCGAGATGACGGCGATCTTGGCGCGGGAGCCGGGATCGCGGGCGACCGACTTCACCTCGATGATGCCGTCGTAGATCTCCGGCACTTCCTGGGCGAAGAGCTTCGCCATGAACTGCGGATGGGTGCGGGAGAGGAAGATCTGCGGCCCGCGCTGTTCGCGGCGGACGTCGTAGACGTAGGCGCGGACGCGGTCACCGTTGCGGAAGGCCTCGCGCGGGATCAGCTCGTCGCGACGGACGATCGCCTCGCCACGGCCGAGGTCGACGATGACGTTGCCGTATTCGATGCGCTTGACGGTGCCGTTGACGATCTCGCCGATGCGGTCCTTGAACTCGTCGAACTGGCGATCGCGCTCGGCTTCGCGAACCTTCTGGACGATGACCTGCTTGGCCGACTGGGCGGCGATGCGGCCGAAGTCCA
>CALMYM010000407.1 GCA_937873675.1 uncultured Alphaproteobacteria bacterium
GGATTGATCTCGCGGCTCGTTCCTGCCGAGGCGCTGATGGCCGAAGCCTTGCGTCTGGCCGAGCGGATCGCCACCGCGGCGCCGCTCGCGGTGCGCGGCGCCAAACGCCTGTTGCGAGGCAGTTATCGCAGTTCGCTCGATCAGGCCCTGGAAGAGGCCGCCAGCCGGCAGGCGATCCTGCATCACAGCCGGGATCATCACGAAGCCGTGGCGGCCTTCCTCGAACGACGCCCCCCGAATTTCACGGGGACTTGAGTGCCGCGAAGGATGGCCGCAGCCCGACGGTCAGGCGCCCGCGGTCGTGCTCGGCTCCGGGGGCTGCGTAATGCCGTCGGCGATCAGCGTGAAGTAGGTTTCCGCGATTTCCGCTGCGCTCTGCGCGCCCCCAGGTCTGAACCAACGAGCCATCCAGTTCAGCATCGACAGGATCGCTCGGCCCGTCGTGACGACGTCCACGTCGCGCAACTCGCCGACCGCCATCGCGTCACAGATGATGCGGCGCAACAGCGCCTCGTAGCGGTCGCGGATGACGACCGCCTCTGCCTTGGTCTCCACATCGTCCATGCCGCCGAAACCGACCAGCATGGCGGCGAAGCCCCAGAAGTTCTCCTCGAGAAACGCGGCATGAGACAGCATGAATTGACGCAACTGCCGCCGGCCTGGCGGCAATTCCGTGACTTTGGTGGAGACGGTCTCATAAAGTCCGTCGAGCATGCGCAGGATGATCTCGTCGTAGATCGCGCGTTTCGACGGGAAATAGTGATAGATCGCCGGTTTCGTGATCCCGAGGGCATCGGAGATCTGGCTTATCGAAGCGCCGTCGTACCCCGTGACGGCGAACAGTCGCGCGGCTTCCTGCAAGATGCTGTCCGAAGCGTTCTCGATCGTTGACGGGCGGCCCGGGCGCTTCGGTGTCTGCATCTCGATTCTCGACGACACGATGAAATCACTCTTGACGAATCCTCGCCTGCAAGTCAATTGATATTTACCGAACGTTCGGTAACTAATTCGGCGGCGACATGGTTCCGTCGCTTCCGCACATTCCCGACAACCGAACGCATCGGTCGTGTGACCGAAGGCGTTTTCCGACCGGAGTTGATCCTTGCGCCTCGACCCCGAAACTCTCGAACAGTTCCGCGACACCGTCGCCCGCTATGTGCGCGAACGCCTGATCCCGTCCGAGGAGAAGGTCGCCGACGACGATGAAATCCCGCAGGACATCGTGGACGAGCTCAAGGAGTTGGGCCTGTTCGGCATGTCCATTCCCGAGGAATACGGCGGCCTCGGGCTCGGAATGTTCGAAGAGGTCACCATCGCCTTCGAGCTCGGGCGCACTTCGCCCGCGTTCCGCTCGCTGCTCGGCACCAACAACGGCATCGGTTCGCAGGGGCTCATCATGGATGGGACCCCCGAGCAGAAAGAGAAATACCTGCCTCGGCTGGCAACGGGCGAATTGATCGCCTCCTTCGCGCTGACCGAGCCCGATGTCGGATCCGACGCGGGGTCCGTGCGGACCACCGCTCGGCGCGACGGCGACGACTATGTGCTGAACGGTACCAAACGGTTCATCACCAACGGTCCGCGCGCCGGACTCTTCACCGTCTTCGCCCGTACCGATCCGAGCACGAAGGGCTCGGGCGGCGTCAGCGCTTTTCTGGTCGAGGCGCCCAATTCCGGCCTCGCGCTCGGCCCGAAGGACAAGAAGATGGGGCAGGCGGGCAGCTATACCTGCGACGTGATCCTCGAGGATTGCCGCGTGCCGGCCTCGGCTCTCTTGGGCGGAGTCGAGAACGTGGGTTTCAAGACGGCGATGAAAGTGCTCGACCGCGGGCGGCTGCACATCTCCGCCATCTGTGTCGGTGCGGCCGAGCGACTGATCCACGACAGCACCGAATATGCCATCGACCGCAAGCAGTTCGGCGAGCCGATCGGGGAAAAGCAGCTGATCCAGGCCATGCTGGCGGACAGCCGGGCCGAGGCCTACGCGGCCCGCTGCATGGTGGAACACACCGCCCGGCTCAAGGACGAAGGCCGAAACGTCGCCGAAGAGGCAGCCTGCGCCAAGATGTTCGCGTCGGAAATGGTCGGTCGGGTGGCCGATCGCGCGGTGCAGATCCACGGCGGCGCCGGCTACATGCGCGACTACGCGGTCGAGCGCTTCTATCGCGATGTCCGCCTTTTCCGAATTTACGAAGGCACGACCCAGATCCAGCAGATCGTCATCGCCGGCAGCATGATCCGTAGGGCCCGGCGCAACCGTTGAAAGACAACGACATGACCGACGCATACATCTGTGACTATATCCGCACACCGATCGGCCGCTACGGCGGCGCGCTCGCTCCGGTCCGCACCGACGATCTCGCGGCGGTCCCCCTCGTTGCTCTCATGGCACGCAATCCGGGTCTCGACCCGGCTGCGATCGAGGAGGTCTGGATGGGCTGTGCCAACCAGGCGGGCGAGGACAACCGCAACGTCGCGCGCATGGCTCTCCTCCTCGCCGGGTTGCCCGAGACGGTGCCGGGCGTGACGGTGAACCGGCTCTGCGCCTCGGGCCTCGAGGCGGTGGCGGCGGCGGCGCGCGCGGTGCAGGCGGGGGATGTGGAGCTCGCGGTCGCCGCCGGCGTAGAGAGCATGACCCGCGCGCCCTTCGTGATGCCGAAATCGGCGACAGCCTGGGCGCGCGCGGCAGAGGTGCACGACACCACCATCGGCTGGCGCTTCGTCAATCCGAAGATGCAGGCCCGATACGGCACCGATTCGATGCCCGAGACGGCGCAGAACCTCGCCGACGAACACGGCATCTCGCGCGCGGATCAGGACGCCTTCGCCCTGCGCTCGCAAAGCCTCGCCGCCGCCGCGCAGGCGAACGGTCGTTTCGCCACCGAGATCGTGCCGGTCACCGTGCCGCTCGGTCGCGGCAAGACGATCGAGGTGGCGACGGACGAACACCCCCGCGCCACCACCCTCGAGGATCTGGCCAAGCTGCGGCCGATCACGCGTCCCGACGGCTCGGTCACCGCCGGCAATTCCTCGGGCATCAACGATGCCGCCGCCGCCATGATCGTCGCCTCGGCGGCGGCGGCGAAGCGTCACGGCCTCACCCCGATCGCGCGGATCGCGGGCGCCGCCGCCGGCGGCGTCGCGCCTCGGGTGATGGGCTACGGCCCGGTGCCTGCGGTGCGCAAGCTCCTCGCGAAGGCCGGGATCGCTCTCGCCGCCCTCGACGTGATCGAACTCAACGAGGCCTTCGCGGCGCAGGCGTTGGCGGTGACCCGTGGTCTCGGTCTCGCCGACGACGACGCGCGGGTGAACCCGAACGGCGGAGCGATCGCGCTCGGCCATCCGCTCGGAATGTCGGGCACGCGCATCGCGGGGTCGGCCGCGCTTGAGTTGGTTCGAACCGGAGGCCGTTGGGGTCTCGCCACCATGTGCGTCGGCGTCGGGCAGGGCGCGGCGCTGCTCGTCGAAAGGGTCTGAGGGAGTTCCGCGATGAAGGTCTTGGTCCCGGTGAAACGGGTGGTCGACTACAACGTCAAGGTCCGCGTGAAGCCGGACGGCACGGGTATCGACCTTGCGAACGTGAAGATGTCGATGAACCCCTTCGACGAGATCGCCGTGGAAGAGGCGATCCGTCTGAAGGAGAAGGGCGTGGTCGAGGAGATCGTCGTCGTTTCGATCGGCGTCAAACAGGCGCAGGAAACGCTGCGCACGGCGCTCGCGATGGGTGCGGATCGTGCGATCCTCGTGGTCGTCGCCGACGACGTCCAACGGAGCATCGAGCCGCTGGCGGTGGCGAAGATCCTCGCGAAGGTGGCGGAGGTCGAACGACCCGGCCTGATCATCGCCGGCAAGCAGGCGATCGACGACGACATGAACGCGACGGGTCAGATGCTGGCGGCGCTGCTCGGCTGGGCCCAGGCGACCTTCGCCTCGAAGCTGGCGATCGAGGGCGATGAGGCCCGAGTGACTCGCGAGGTCGACGGAGGCTTGCAGACCATCGCGGTGAAACTGCCGGCGATCGTGACCGCCGACCTGCGTCTCAACGAGCCGCGCTACGCCTCGCTGCCGAACATCATGAAGGCGAAGAAGAAGGAGCTCGTCGAGAAAACCGCCGCCGATTACGGCGTCGACGTCACGCCGCGGCTGACGGTGATGAAGACCGCCGAACCGGCGGGTCGCCCCGCCCGG
>CALMYM010000408.1 GCA_937873675.1 uncultured Alphaproteobacteria bacterium
CCACCACCACCGCGTCGCCCGGATGCGGGGGGCCCGGCGTGGCCCGCCGCGAGGCGGCGAGTTCCGGCGCGAGACCGCCGAGATAGGCGAAGCCGGGCGAGAAACCGTACATGTGGACGCGCAGCGCCCGGCCGGTGTGCAGCTCGATCAGCCGCTCCGGGGTGATCGCCAGCCGCGCCGCCACTTCGGCGAGGTCCTCGCCGTGCGGTGCGTCGTAACAGCAGGGAAAGGTCCAGGTCCGTGCCGGCCGCGTCGTCGTCTCGGCCTCCGCCTCGAGTTCGACGATGCGCGCCACGAGCCGGGCGCGATCGATGACGAGCGGTTCGTAGATCACGGCGAGCGAGCGGAAGGTCGGTGTCGTCTCGACGACTCCGGCAATTGCCGCTTTCGTCAGCGCCGCGTCGAGGGCGAGGACGCGCTCGTTCAGCGCCGCGTCGATGGTCGAGCCGAATTCGACCACCAACATGCACTCGCCACTGTCGAGGAACCGCAGCGGCACCATCGCTCACGCCCCGGCGAAGGGCGCGACGGCGACGCCGGCCGCGAGGAGGCGCTCTTTCAGCCGCCCGGCGGCGGCGACCGCATGGGCGCTGTCGCCGTGGACGCAGATCGAACCGATGGCGGTCGGCAGACGCTTGCCCGCGACGGTGATGATCGCCCCTTCCTCGACCATGGTGAGCGCCCGTGCCGCCGCTTCTTCCGGGTCGTCGATCATCGCGCCGGGAAGGCCGCGGCGGACGAGCTGACCCGCATCGTCGTAGCCGCGATCGGCGAAGATCTCGGCGACGGTGACGAGCCCGGCGGCCTCGCCGGCGTGGATCTGTTCGGAACAGGCGATGGCGAGATAGACGAGATCGCGGTCGATCGCCCGCACCGCGCGCGCCACCGCGGCGGCGATGCCGGCTTCCGCTGCGGCGGCGTTGGCGAGCGCTCCGTGGGCTTTGATGTGGGTGAGGCGATGGCCGGCGAAGGCCGCCATGCCCGCCGCCGCGCCGATCTGATAGGCGACCATGCGCTCGATCTCGCCCTCGCTCATCCGCATCGGCCGCCGGCCGAAGCCCTGCAGGTCGGGATAGCCGGGATGGGCTCCGACGGCGACGCCGTTCTCCCGGGCGAGCGCGAAGGTGCGGGCCATGACGTCGGGATCGCCGGCATGGAAACCGCAGGCGACGTTGGCGGTGGTGACGATCTTCAGCATCGCCGCATCGTCGCCACACGCCCAGGCGCCGAACCCCTCGCCGAGATCGGAATTGAGATCGACCGTGCCCATGTGCCCTCCCGACCCCGCCCCGGCGGCCGACGTCTCGCCGCCCGTCGCCGTGATCGACGCGTTCGATCGCCAGATCTAGCACGCCGCCGCCGACCGGCGGAATCACCACCTCGCGCGGCCGGTGCCCGGCCTTTCCGTCCATTCATGCACAGGATCGATCGATCCGGCCGATTTCGAGGTATCCTACATCGGTCGCGATCGTCGCCGACACCACCTCGCGAGGAGCGCCATGCGTATCGACTTCCTGGGCATCGAGGCCTTCCTCGCCATCGCCGAGCGTGGCAGCTTCCACCGCGCCGCCACCCACCTCAACTTGTCGCAGACGGCGCTCTCCCACCGCATGCGCAAGCTCGAGGACGATCTCGGCGTCGAGCTCTTCACCCGCACCACCCGGCAGGTGGCACTGACGCCCGCCGGCGTCGAGCTCCTGCCCAAGGCGCGGCGGATGTTCGACGAGATCACCGCCGGCTACGAGGCGCTGCGCAACCAGGGGCGGGAACGGCAGGAACGGCTGGCGATCGGCTGCCTGCCGACCATCGCCACCAGCCATCTGCCGCCGGCGCTCGAGGCCTTCTCCGCCGCCCACCCGACGATCCGCGTCCTCGTCCACGACGCCTCCGCCCAGGAGATCGCCGAACGGGTGCAGAAGGGCGAGGCCGAATTCGGCATCACCGTCGTCTCCGCCGGCCGCTGGGACCTCGAGGTGCGGCCGCTGTTGAAGGAGCCCTACGTGCTGGTCTGCGCCCGCGATCATCCGCTGGCGACGCGGCCGCACGTCACCTGGAGCGACTTCGAGGGCCAACCGCTCGTCCGCATCTCGTCGCAGACCGCCAACCGGGCGATCCTCGACGAGGCTCTCGGCAGCCGCCGCGAAGCGATGTTCTGGCGCTACGAGGTGAGCCATCTCGCCTCCGCCATGGGCCTCGTGCGTCAGCGCATCGCCCTCGCCGTGGTGCCCCGTCTGGCGATCGACGATGGCGACGGGGATCTTCTGGCACTGCCGATCCGCGGCCCCGCGGTCAGCCGCACCCTCGGCATCGTCACCAAACGCGGCCTGCCGCTGTCCTCGCCCGGCAAGGCGCTGCTCGATCTCGTCGTCGCGCGCTTCCGCGGCGAGGCGGAGAGATCGACGGATTGATGCACTGGATTCATCGATCGAAGAGAACTCGTCACTTGTTTCATGAGGCGCTTCGCGGTCTGATCCGGCCACGGACGCGACGGATCGTCTCCCGCCACATACCGACGCGGACCGAGACGGACGGCCGGGGTTGCCCCTCGGCCGTCCGCTCTTTCGAAGGAGAACCAGTTGCGTCCGCGGATCGTCTTCCTGCCCGGCCTGTTGTGCGACGCCGAGGTCTTCGCCGGGCAGACGGCGGCTCTCGCCCCCCATGCCGAGGTGGCGGTCGCCGATTTCACCGACTGCGACTCGATCGAAGCGATGGCGGCCAAGGCGCTCGCGGTCTTCGACGGACCCGTCTCGCTCGTCGGCTTCTCCATGGGCGGCCGCGCTGCGCTGGAAGCCCTGCGCATCGCCCCGGAGCGGGTCGAGCGGCTGGTGCTGATGGACACCGGCGCCACCCCGGCGCGCCGCGGGGAGCCCGCCGGCCGCGGGGAACTGGCCTACCCCCCCCACCGCGAGGGCACGCGGGCGCGCGCCGCCGGCTGGCTCCCGCCGATGGTCCACCCCGATCGCGAGACCGATCCGACCCTGGTCGAGCCGATCACGGCGATGGTCGAGCGCATGACCCCGGCGATCTTCGCCGGTCAGATCCGCGCCCTCCTCGGCCGTCCCGACGCCCGGCCGGTGCTCGCCACCGTCCGCTGCCCGACCCTGGTGGTCGTCGGCCGCCAGGATCGCTGGAGCCCGCTCGCTCAGAACCGGGAACTGGCCGAGACCATCCCCGGCGCGCACCTCGCGGTGATCGAGGACGCCGGCCACTTCTCGCCCGCCGAGCGGCCGCAGGCGGTCGCCGCCGCGATCGTCGACTTCTTCGGCTTCGCCGCGCCCGAGGCGAGGGCCGAGTCATGATCGACGCGGCGCCCGCCTACGCCGAAACCGCCGACCGGGGAGGATGCGACGCATGTACTGGTTGATGGTCTGCCGCCACCACCCCGGACAGGACGCGCGCCGCGCCGAGATGCGCGATGCCCATCGCGCCCACGTCGCCTCGGGCCACGACGGGCGTGTCAAGGTGCTGATCGGCTCGGCCCTCACCCACGACGACGCGGTCGCCGCCATCGGCAATTTCGGCATTCTCGAAGCCCCCGATCGGGATACGGCGCTGGCTTTCGCCCAGGCCGACCCCTACGCTCGGGCGGGTATCGTCGACAGCATCGAGATCACCGCGCTCGCATCGACCTTCCAGGCCCATCGGATCGATCCGATGACCGCATCCCCGGCCCCGCGGCGCGATCCGCCGGAAGCCGCGTGAGACCCGCCCCCCCGAGCGACGGCCGCCGTCCCGGGGTGACGACGAAGACCAAGAAGACGACGAAGAACTCGACAAGGGAGGAAGTCATGAACCGCCGCAATCTTCTCGCCGCCGGCGTCGCCGCGCTGGCGCTCTCCGTCTCCTTCGCTCCGGTACGCGCCGAGGATCCGATCAAGATCGGCCTCGTCCTGCCGCTGACCGGCCCCTTCACCTCGACCGGCAAGGAGATCATCGCCGCCGCCGAGCTCTACAACAAGGAAGCCGGCGCCTCGGTCGCCGGTCGCAAGGTCGAGCTGGTCATCAAGGACGACGGCGGTGTTCCCGACGTCACCAAGCGTCTCGTCCAGGAGATGATCGTCAACGACAAGGTCACCGCCGTCGCCGGCTTCGGCCTCACGCCGCTGGCGCTGGCCGCCGCGCCGGTCGCCACCCAGGGTCAGACCCCGATGGTGGTGATGGCCGCCGCCACCTCGATCATCACCGAGCGCTCGCCCTTCATCGTTCGTTCCTCGCAGGTGGTGCCGCAGATCGCCGGTCCCTTCGGCACCTGGGCGGCCAAGCAGGGCATGAAGAAGGTCGTCACCATCGTCACCGACTACGGCCCCGGCCACGACGTCGAGAAGTGGTTCTCGCAGACCTTCAAGGAGGGCGGTGGCACCGTCGAGAACATGCGCGTGCCGCTGCAGAACCCCGACTTCTCGCCCTTCCTCCAGCGTGCCGCCGACGCCAAGCCGGACGCCGTGCTGGTCTTCGTGCCGTCGGGCGTCGGCGCCCAGTTCATGAAGCAGTTCGTCGAGCGCGGCCTCGACAAGTCGGGCATCCGCCTCATCGCCACCGGTGACCTCACCGACGACGAGCTGCTCGACCGCATCGGCGACGTCGCCCTCGGCACCGTCACCGCCCACTTCTATTCGGCCGCCCACCCGAGCGACAGGAACAAGGCCTTCGTCGCCGCCTTCGAGAAGGCCAACCCGGGTCTCCGTCCCAACTTCATGGCGGTCGGCGGCTACGACGGCATGCATGTCCTCTACGAGGGTCTCAAGAAGACCAAGGGCGCCGGCGGTCAGGCCCTGGTCGACGCCATGAAGGGTCTTTCCTGGGAGAGCCCGCGCGGTCCCGTGTCGATCGATCCCGAGACCCGCGACATCGTCCAGAACATCTACATCCGCAAGGTCGAGAAGAAGGACGGTCACTTCTACAACATCGAGTTCGAGACGATCCCGAACGTCAAGGACCCGGCCAAGGCGAAGTGACGCGGCGGCGCGGAGAAGGGGGGAGCGTTCTCGACCGGCCCCTCTCTTTCGGGCAACCTCGACGATGACGAACGACGGGCGCGGCGATGTCGCGCCCGTCGTCGCATATGGGGACCAATCGCTCCGGGAGGACGCCGTCATGGTGGCCGGCTTCGCCATCCTTCTTCTCTGCCAGCTCCTCGGCGAGGTCACGGTGCGCGGCCTCGGTCTGCCGCTGCCCGGCCCGGTGATCGGTCTCGTGCTGCTCGTCGCCGGTCTCGCCGTCGCCCGCCGCCGGAGTGGCGACGATCGCGCGGTCGCCGAGACCTCGGCCCTCGGCCGCGTCGCCGACGGGCTCCTCGCCGCCCTCGCCCTGCTATTCGTGCCGGCCGGCGTCGGCGTCGTCCAGTACCTCGGCCTCATCGGCGCCGAGGGCGTGGCGATCGTCGTCGCCCTGGTGGTCTCGACGCTCCTCACTCTGGTGGCCACCGTCGCCACCTTCCTCGCCATTCGCCGCCTGATCGGCGCGACCGACGAGGAGGCCGGCTCGTGACCCCCTTCGCCCTCTGGGTCTATCTCTCGGCGAGCCCGCTGTTCTGGCTGACCGTGACGCTCCTCGCCTGGCTCCTCGCCGAGTATCTCGCCGCGGCGTCCGGCCGCCATCCCCTGGTCAATCCGGTGGCGATCGCCATCGCCGTCGTGGCCCTGCTGCTCGCCGCCACCGGCACCGACTACCGCCGCTACTTCGACGGCGCCCAGTTCGTCCACTTCCTGCTCGGCCCGGCGACGGTGGCGCTCGCCGTGCCGCTGTGGCGCAACCGCACCCTCGTCGCCCGCAACGTCGTGCCGATGCTCGGCGCACTTCTGGTCGGCTCCGTCGTCGCCATCGTCTCGGCGATCGCCACCGCGGCGCTGCCCGGCGCCTCGCCGGCGGTGGGCTCCCCGCCCCGCCCGGAGTCCGTGAG
>CALMYM010000409.1 GCA_937873675.1 uncultured Alphaproteobacteria bacterium
TCTCCTCGCCGCAATCCGATCGGTCCACTCCTGACGTTCGAGCGATTGCCCTGCGTCGCCACCGACTTCGACTTGACGCACCACGGCCCGATCACTATAGGAGGGCGACTTTTCCCACACCTCGTGAGACGTGGAACCCCGGGGTCCCTCGCGCGACCCCCACTCGAGAAGGATATGAACCCATGGCTCGGCGCTGCGAACTGACCGGTAAGGCGGTCCTGACCGGTAACAACGTCAGCCACGCCAACAACAAGACCCGCCGTCGCTTCCTGCCCAATCTCGTCGCCGTGACGCTGATTTCGGACGCTCTGAAGCAGAACGTGCGTCTGCGCATCTCCGCCGCCGCCCTGCGGTCGGTGGAGCATCGCGGTGGTCTCGATGCGTTTCTGGCGAAGGCTTCCGACTGCGAACTCTCCCCGCGTGCCCGTCTGCTGAAGCGTCAGATCGCTCGCACGCAGACCGCGGCCGCCGCCTGATCGGCACGGGTCGCATGACCGGTTCCGACATTTCCGATCGGACCTACGGCACCACCCTCGAGGGTCTCGGGGGTGGTGTTCCGCGTTCGGCCTGGATTTCGGCCGTCGCCGCCATGGTGGTGGTGGTGGTCGCCTCCAACGTGCTGGTCCAGTATCCGGTGACGGCGACGATCGGCGGGGTCGACCTCGCCGATCTCCTGACCTGGGGCGCCTTCTCCTATCCGGCGGCCTTCCTGGTCACCGACCTCACCAACCGACGCTTCGGCGTCGTCACGGCGCGGCGGGTGATCTACGTCGGCTTCCTCTTGGCGGTGGTGCTGTCGATGGCCTTCGCGACGCCGCGCATCGCGGTCGCCTCGGCCTCGGCCTTCCTCGTCGGCCAGCTCCTCGACGTCACGGTGTTCGACAAGCTGCGCCGCGCGGTGCGCTGGTGGAAGGCGCCGTTCGTCGGATCGCTGCTCGGCTCGGCGACGGACACCACGGTGTTCTTCTCCCTCGCCTTCGCCGCCGCTTTCGGCTTCATCGGGGCGACCGAGGAGTTCCCGGCCCAGGCCGCGCCGCTCTTCGGTCTCCTGTCGGTCGAGGCGCCGCGCTGGGTGAGCTGGGCGCTCGCCGACTTCGCCGTCAAGCTCGGCTTCGCCGCGGCGTTCCTGGTGCCCTACCGGCTGCTGATGAACGTGCTGTGGCCGCTGCCGGCGTCGCGGGCGACGGCCTGACGGTCCGGCGAGACCCGACGAAATCGACCCCTTCGAAATAGAGAAGAGCCGCGGATCGCTCCGCGGCTCTTCTCTTTTTTCGGGACCGAAGCGGGGTTCGACGTGTCGCCGTCGAGCCCCTGCTCGGTGGATCACTGGGTCCGGTCGGCGTCGCTTTCGGCCCGCAGGGCGGCACGGCGCTTCTTGCGGACCGTTCCGGTGGTGGCCGGTTCGCTCGATGCTTCGGCGGTGCGCAGGCCGGTGACGTCGAAACGGTGGGCGTAGACCTGGAGCAGGCCGACGGGCGTGCCGACGACGACCTTGTAGGGGATCATCACCTTCGATCCGCCGGCCGGCACGAACCAGATGGAGAACTCGAGATTGCGCTCGAACTTCTCCTCCTGCGGCGACAGCGGCCGATAGCCGGCGATCGGGCGGTAGTTCACCGCGCAGACCAGCGCCGGGCCGGAATAGCCCTCGCGACCCTGCACCTCCATGCGCGAGCCGTAGACCATGCGCAGGTCGTAGCGGACGCGGCCGTCGAAGACTCTGGCCGTGTGGTTGCAGTTGGACGGGTTCATCGCGTCCTTGCCCGGCGGCACGGCGATGACGAAGGCGGCGAGCGGATCGATGACGCCGCGCTTGTGTTCCGGTTTCAGCGGCACGCGGCGATCCCAACCGGGGAAGCGCAGCTCGGTGGCGGAGACCTGGGTGACGGTACCGCCGGAGAAGCCCATGTCGACGTGATTGGGCCAGGAGCCGCCGTCGATGGCGAGGCTGTAGCCGCGCGAGGCGATGCCGTCGCCGTGGGCCCGGCCGCTGGCCGAGGCCGAGGCGGTGCGGTGGGCGACCCCCGGGGCGAGCCCGCGGATGCGGGCGTCGATGGAAGCGCGATAGGCGCCGCCGTCGTCGATGGCGAAATCGAGGCTGCCGGTGCCGACGGGGAAGCCCGCCAGCGTCGCCGAATATTTCGCCCGGACGGTGGCCTCACCGGCACCGGCGGTTCCCGGAAGCGCCGCGGCGGCCAGGGCGCCGAGACCGGCCATCACCACACCACGGCCGAAAGTCCTGCGTTTCGCCGTCATACGCGCGTCTCCACTTCGACGACAGACTTCGGGCCGCTTCCCCTTCGGGGAGCACGCGCGGCCCGTTCCTTCCTTCATGATCCGTCAAGCTTAACGAAGAGTTGAGCCGCCGTCGAATTCGAAGTCGCGAAGGGGGCTCACGGCGCCGGCCGATCGCCCGGGCCGTGCAGGCGGAAGCGCAGCAGAACGGTGCGCTGGAACCAGTTGCCGTTGTCGTCGGAGACGAGGGTCAGGATGGTCGAACCGTCGGGGGCGGTGTCGACGGCGAGACCCTCCATGTTGTCGATCTCCCAGCTCCAGTCGGCCTCGAGCAACAGCTTGGGCACGACGGTGCGGCCGGGGCGGATCTCGGCGGCGGGGATGCGCACCAGACGCATGCCGAGGCCGATCCTCAGGCCGAAACGGCGCTGGAGGACGAGGAGGTCGCCGTCGGGCAGGAAGGCGGCGTCGGTGTTGGCGAAGTGGTCACGACGGGCGAGGTGGAAGAGGCCGGGGCGCGGGCCGCCGACGATCCACACCGGCTGGTCGGCCTCGCCGGGGCGCGGTTCCTCGGCGACGAGCAACAGGGAGCCGGCGAGCGGCGTCTTCGGCGGTGCGACCGCCAGGCCCTCGAGGCCGCGATTGCCGCGCAGATTGCGGATCTCGCGGGGAATGCCGGTCACCGGTCGGCCGGGCGCGTCGAAAGCCGTTGTGGAGTCGTCGCCGGTGATCGCATAGGCGACGACGCGATGACGACCTTCGTAACCGACGAGAAGCTCCGATCCGGTCGCGGTGCGGCGGAAGGCGAGGCTCTCGGCGTCGCGTTCCCACTTGGTGCGGAAGGGCTTGCCCGCTTCGTCGAGGAGGGGGGCGATGCGCACGTTCTCGACGGCGAGCGGCCGGCCGGCGTCGTCGGTCTTGAGGCGGAAGCCGATCCACATGCCCTCGTCGCTGACCGAGATCAGCTCGCGGCCGGCGTCGCGGCTGTGGAGGGCGGAAAGCGATTGGAAATCGGGGTTGCGGCTGGTGAGCGCCAGCCCGCCGAGGAATTCGAGGTCGCCGAAGCGCTTGCGGCTCGGTTCGGACGGATGGAAGGCGACGATCGGTCGGACCGAGACGCTCGCGGTTCCGCCCGTCCCCGGGGTCGAGCCGGCGAAGGCGTCGGCGGTCAGCGGCAGGACGACCAGCGCGGAGACGGCGAAGCGGAGGGCGCGGCCGAAGAGGCCGCGCGTCGAGCTCATGCGCTCGCCCGGCGCCGCGGGCCGCGCCGGGATCCACGGAGGTCTTCGGCACCGCGCTCGTCGAAGAGCGAGGCGAGCTGGTCGGTCATGGCGCCGGCCAGCTCCTCGGCGTCGACGATCGTCACGGCGCGCCTGTAGTAGCGGGTCACATCGTGGCCGATGCCGATGGCGATGAGCTCGACCGGCGAGCGGGTCTCGATCTCCTCGATCACCCGGCGCAGGTGGCGCTCGAGATAGTTGCCGGGGTTGACCGACAGGGTCGAGTCGTCGACCGGAGCGCCGTCGGAGATCATCATCAGGATGCGCCGGCTCTCGGGGCGGCCGAGCAGACGCTCGTGGGCCCAGGTCAGCGCCTCGCCGTCGATGTTCTCCTTCAAGAGGCCCTCGCGCATCATCAGGCCGAGGTTGCGGCGCGACCGCCGCCAAGGGGCGTCGGCCGCCTTGTAGACGATGTGGCGCAGGTCGTTGAGGCGGCCGGGCGTCACCGGCTTTCCCGCCTGCATCCCAGCCTCGCGCCAC
>CALMYM010000410.1 GCA_937873675.1 uncultured Alphaproteobacteria bacterium
CGATGGTTTCACGCGGATGCGCGGGACGGATCGTCTCGATCGCCTCGCTTCTCTCCTTCCAGGGCGGCATCCGCGTGCCTTCCTACACCGCCTCCAAGCACGGGGTCGCGGGACTGACCAAGCTCCTCGCCAACGAGCTGGCGCCGAAGGGCATCACCGTCAACGCCATCGCTCCGGGCTACATGGCCACCGACAACACCACGGCGCTGCGCGACGACCCGGTCCGCGCCCGCCAGATCCTCGAGCGCATCCCGCTCGGGCGCTGGGGCGGCGCCGACGATCTCGCCACCGCCGTGGTCTTCCTCGCCTCGCCCGCCTCCTCCTACGTGACCGGCGTGATCCTGCCGGTCGACGGGGGTTGGTTGGCGCGCTGAGCCGTCCGTCGCGATCGGAGGCGGAGCCCCCGGTCGCCCACAGGGAACACCGATGGTCGACCCGGTTCGCCGGGAACCGCCGTCGAAGACACCAAGCGGCGTCGACCGAGCGCCGGAAAACCATGGAGGGTAGGATGAAGTCACTCGCACTCTTTGCCGCGATGCTGCTCGGCTCGACGATCGTCGCGAACGCGCTCGAGTTGAAACTCGGCCATTTCGCCGCGGAAGGTCACCCCTGCGACGTCGCCGCCAAACAGTTCAAGGCGAACGTCGAGAAGCGCACCGGTGGCGCCGTCACCATCGCCCTCTACGGCAACAACGCGCTCGGCTCGCCGCCGGAAGTTCTGGAGCAGGTGCTGCTCGGCGCCGTCGACATGAGCCTGTCGGGGCAGGACCAGATCGCCAAGCATCTGCCGTTCTACGACGTCATCTCGACGCCCTTCGCCTTCAAGGACTACGCCACGGCCGACGCGATCATCGACGGTCCGTTCAAGGCCTGGGCCGATCCGCAACTGGCGACCAAGAACCTCGTCTATCTCGCCGATTGGGAATGGGGCTTCCGCCAGCTCACCAATTCCAAGAAGTCGGTGATGACGCCCGCCGACATGAAGGGCATGAAGATCCGTACCCCGCCGGCCTTCGCCTATCAGGCCTTCGTCGAGGCGGCCGGCGGCAACGCCGTCACCATCGCCTTCTCCGAACTGGTGATGGCCATGAAACAGGGCGTGGTCGACGGTCAGGAGAACCCGGTCGGCACGATCTACGCGCTGAAGCTCTACGAAACCCAGAAGTACATGACCATCCTGAACTACACCTATTCCTCGATGGTCCATCTGGTGAACAAGAAGAGCTGGGACAAGCTCACCCCCGACCAGCAGAAGATCCTCATGGAGGAATCCTCCGCCTCGGCCAAGCTGGCGCGCAAGCTGCTGCGTGACAACGAGGGCACCCAGCTCGCCGACCTCGAGAAGAACAAGGGCATCGTCGTTTCGCGGCCGGATCTGAAGCCGTGGAAGGACGCCATGGGACCGGCTTGGGAGAAGGTGAAGGCGCGTGTCGGCGCCGACAACTTCACCCGCTTCATGGCCATGGTCGACGCCGCCAAGTGAGGCGACGCGACGACCGCCGTCCCCCGATCCGACGCCCGCCATGCGTCGGCGAGGGGGACGGCGGACGGTCGGCCCTCGCCCCGACGGCGGCCGCTGCGGGGCTCAACGTTCCTCTCGACGGAGACGTCGCCCGTGCTCACTCTGGCGATCTTCGGCGTCCTCCTGGCGATGCTCATCCTCGACGTGCCGATCGCCGTGGCGATCGGGCTGACGGCGGTGATCTTCTTCGTCGGCCAGGGTCAGGCCGCTTTCCTGGCGCTGTTGCCCCAGCGCATGTACTTCGGCACCACCGGGTTCACCCTGCTCGCCATCCCGTTCTTCATCCTGGCCGGCAACCTGATGAACACCGGCGGCATCACCAACCGCATCTTCCGCTTCGCCCGCGCCCTCGTCGGGCACATCGCCGGCGGGTTGGGGCAGGTCTCCGTCGTCTCCTCGATGATCTTCTCGGGCATGTCGGGCTCGGCGCTGGCCGACGCCGCCGGTCTCGGACAGATCCAGCACAAGGCGATGGTCGACGCCGGCTATCGGCCGAAGATCTCGGCGGCGATCGTCGCTTCCGCCTCGACCATCGGTCCGGTGATCCCGCCTTCGATCCCCTTCGTCCTCTACGGCGCCATCACCTCGGTGTCGGTCGCCCGCCTGTTCCTCGCCGGCGCGATACCGGGTCTCGCCATGGGCCTCGCCATGATGATCGCCATCGGCTTCATGGCGGGCCCGCGCGGCCTGCCGAAGGACGACAAGGCGAGCTGGCACGAGATCTGGGACAGCTTCAAGGCGGCGTTCTGGCCGCTCCTGACCCCGGTGTGGATCATCGGCGGCATCACCACCGGGTTCTTCACCGCCACCGAGGCCTCGGTCGTCGCCTCGCTCTACGCCGGCCTCCTCGGCTTCGCCTATCGCGACCTGACCATCCGGCAACTGCCGGCGATCCTCTTCGCCTCGCTGAAGCAGACCTGCGGCCTGATGTTCATCATCGCCACCGCCAACTTCTTCGGCTGGTTCACCATCTTCGAGCGCATCCCGGACGCGCTGATCCTGCAACTGACCGCCATGGGCACCAGCCAGACGGAGTTCCTGTGGATCGTCGTCGGCGTCGTCCTGACGCTCGGCTGCTTCCTCGAAGGCAACGCCATCTTCCTCATCACCCTGCCGATCTTCATGAAGATCTGCCCGCTGTTCGGCGTCGACATGATCAACTTCGGCGTGGTGATGACCCTCCTGATCATGATCGGCAATCTCACCCCGCCGGTCGGCATGTGCCTGTTCGCGGTGGAGAGTTTCGCCCGCGTCGGCATCTGGTCGCTGGCGCTCGAGACCCTGCCCTATCTCGTCGCCATCCTCGCCGTCACGCTGCTGTGCACCTTCGTGCCGGAGATCGCACTGTGGCTGCCGAATCAGATCATGGGAGCGCTGCCGTGACCGCCGTCCTCGCCCTCCTCGCGCGCATCGATCGGGCACTGCTCTTCGTGCTCGAGGTGATCTGCATCGCGCTCTTCGCGGCGATCACGGTGATCCTCACTCTCAACATCGTGGTGCGCTTCTTCCCCTTCATGTCGATGCACTGGTTCGACGAGATCCTGGAGATGCTCTACGGCGCGCTGATCTTCTACGGTGCCTGCGCCGTGTGGGTCGCCCACGAGCATTTCAGCGTCGGCGACTGGCTGTCGAAACGGCTGCCGGGGGTCCGCTCGCGGCTCGTCTACCGCCTCCTGGTCGAGGCTTCGTCGCTGGTCTTCATCGCCATCTTCTTCAAGTACTCGCTCGACCTGACGCTCGAGACCTCGGAGCACACCACGGCTTTCGCCATCCACAAGGGCTGGCTCTACGCCTGCATGCCGATCACCGGAGCGATCATGCTGGTCTATTCGGTGAAGAACGCGGTGCTCGAGCTGCGCGCCGTCGTCACCCTGGACGAGGCGGGAACGCCGAGCTGATGGGCGCGGTTTCGACGTCCTCGCGCGATGGTTCGAGCGACTGTCTCGGCGGTCAAGCGCTTTGCCATGGGCGTCGG
>CALMYM010000411.1 GCA_937873675.1 uncultured Alphaproteobacteria bacterium
TCTACGACGGCGGCTTGCGCGACGCGCATCTCGAGGCGGCTCGGGCGCGGGTCGCGGCGGCGGAGCAGGATCTCGCGCGAATGCAGAACGAGGCGGCGAAGGAGATCGTCGTCGCCTACGACACGCTCCGAACCGCCCTCGCCGCCCATCGCGCGGCGAGCGAACTGGTCTCGGCCTCGACGGTGACCGCCGATGCGGCGCGCGCCTACTATCGCAACGGCGTCGGCTCGCTCACCGATGCCATCGCCGCCGAGACGACGCTGTTGCAGGCCCGCCTCGCCAAGGCGGAGGCGCACGCCGACGCTCTGATCGCCGCCACCACCATCGCCTTCGCCTCCGGCACGCTCACCAACCGAGACGCCTCGCCCCATTGAAGCGGTCCGCGGCTCCCCCGTCCGGCCACGCACCACGCGCTCGCCGTCGGTCACTCGCCTCTTCGAATCGAACCGCTTCACCGCGCAGTCGGTCGGCGAACGCGGCCCGCCTCGTGAAGTCCGGTGTTCCGCCAGAAGATCGACTCCTCCGGTTGTGAACAACCCGAGAGGAGAAGAACGCCGTCGACACCATCCGTCGGTTCGTCGGTTTCATTCGAAACCGGCCCTTTCACCTGTTGCCCATGAAAACGGCATCTTTCGCCGATCTGCCGGAAAGTCGGCGAGGACCGATCAGAACTTGCGAAGCTCCACCCGAAAATTCGGGGGAAGTCGGGCGAAACAGCGATCGAACGGATTTTCGTTAAATCGCCGTTGGTGATTCCCTCGATAGATTGCGCCGAGTTCGGCCAACGACACTGACGGCGAAGGCATGGGGAACGTCTCCTCGGACGTGAGAAAAGGACTGCTGGCGCGCAGTGCGTGGGCCCTCTTCGGCCTGCGCTCCGACGACGTCGCGGTCGACGAGGAGACGGCACGACGCATCCGGGGTGAACAGGTCTCGGCGATCGTCGAACTGGTCCCGATGAGCGCGATCGCCAATCTCCTGTGCGCCGCGATCATCGCCGCCGCCTTCCAAGGGACCACGTCCGAGATCTTCGCGGTCGTCTGGGCGCTCTCGGTCTTCGCCTTCGCCGGCATGGCGCTGCGCAACTGGTGGCGCAGCCGCGGCAAGGCGCGTGTCGGTGCGAGCCCGCGCGCCATCACCCGGCTGACCACCAATTCGGTGATCCTCGGCATCCTGTGGGGCATGGCCCCGATCTTCATGCTGCCGGGCTCCGACACCTACCACCAACTGCTGTTGCAGATCCTGGTGACGGGCATGACGGCCGGCGGCGCCTTCGGCCTGTCGACGGTGCCACGCGCCGGTCTCTTCTATGTCTGGATCATCGTCGCCTCGTCGACGGTCGCGATGTTGCTCGCCGCCGATGTCGAAGACATCCGCAGCGGGGCGGCGGTCGTGGCGCTGTGGCTCGGCTACGGCGGCTACCTCAGCCGCAACATCGCCATCCATGCGGCCCGCTTCTACGAGAACGCCAAGAACCGGGCCGAGCTGCTCGAGAAGAACGAGGTCATCGGCCTGCTGCTCAAGGACTTCCAGGAGCACGGCGGCGACTGGTTGTGGGAGACGGACGCCGAAGGGCGGCTGGTCGACCCGACGCCGCGGCTCGCGGAAGCGGCGGGACGCACGCTCGAAGAACTCGACGCCATGCCGCTCCGCGTCCTCCTCGCCGGCGGGCACGCCGAAGGCGACGACGAGCTGCTGGAAGCGATGGAGTGGGACGAGATCTTCCGCGATCTCGTCGTCACCGTCCGCATCGGCGACAGGACCCGCCACTGGAGCCTGACCGGCCGGCCGGTGTTCCGCGGCAACGGCCGCTTCTGCGGCTATCAGGGCGTCGGCTCCGACATCACCGAACGGCGGGCGGCGGAGGAGCGCATCACCTACCTCGCCGAGACCGACCCGGTCACGGGTCTCGTCAACCGGACGAAGTTCTCCGCGGTGCTCGAAGGGGCGATGTCCGATCCGGACAATCTCGGCCGCAACATCCTGTTCTATCTCGACCTCGACCAGTTCAAGTCGATCAACGACACGATGGGCCATCCGGTCGGCGACGCGCTGCTCGATCAGGTCGGACGCCGGCTCGTCGACTGCACCGGGCCGAACGACGTGGTCGCCCGCATCGGTGGCGACGAGTTCGCCATCCTCATTCCCGGCTCCGACCGTCCCGACCACGCCGCGGAGATCGCCGACAGGATCCTGGCGACCTTCGACCTGCCCTTCACCCTCGACGGCGCCGACTTCTCGGTGGGCACGTCGATCGGCATCGCCATCGGTCCGGACGACGGATCGACGCCGATGGATCTGATGAAGAGCGCCGATCTCGCGCTCTACCGCGCCAAGGCCGAAGGCCGCGACGGCTTCCGCTTCTTCGAGCCCGGGATGGACGAGAACGCCCGTCGCCGCCGCCTGCTCGAACAGGGCCTGCGCAACGCGATGGACACCGACCAGCTCTATCTGGTCTACCAGCCGATCGTCGATCTCGTCTCCGATCGCATCGCCGGCTTCGAGACGCTGATCCGCTGGCGCTCGCCGGAGTTCGGCAACGTCTCGCCGGCCGAGTTCATCCCGATCGCCGAGGAGTGCAAGCTGATCGTGCCGATCGGCGAGTGGATCCTGCACGAGGCGACCCGGCAGGCGGCGACCTGGCCGCGCGACATCCGCGTGTCGATCAACCTGTCGCCGGTGCAGTTCCGCAATCGGCGCCTGCTCGCCACCATCGTCTCGGCGCTGGAGCATTCGCGCCTGCCGCCGAACCGGCTCCAGGTCGAGATCACCGAATCGACCCTGCTCGACGCCGGCGAGCACACGCTCAACATGCTGCGGGATCTGCGCGAACTCGGCGTGCGCGTCGCCCTCGACGACTTCGGCACGGGCTATTCGTCGCTCAACTATCTGCGCAAGTTCCCGTTCGACAAGATCAAGATCGACAAGAGCTTCGTCGACGACATCGACCAGCGCGAGCTGAGCCGCGCCATCGTCCGCGCCATCATGGATCTGACCTCGGCGCTCGGCATGTCGACGGTGGCCGAAGGCGTGGAGACGAATTCGCAGCTCGCCACCTTGCGCGATCTCGGCTGCGACGAGATCCAGGGCTACGTCATCTCCGCGGCGGTGGACGTCGAAGCGATCCCCGACATGCTCTCGGCCAACTACGAATCGACCACCGGCGATCTGGTCGAGCCGATGGATCTCGAGCTGATCGACATCGAGGTGAAGCCGTCCGCGGTCGCCTGACCCGTCAGCGGCGATCAGTGGTGACCGCGCACCGCCGACGCGGCGGCGGCGCCGACGGCGGCGGCGATCATCACCGGCAGGACCACGACTATGGCGAACATGCCGGCGCTGAAAGCGGCCTGATCGACGGCGACGCGCGAGGTCGCGGCCCCGAGAACGGCGGCGCCGAAGAAGGCGGCGAAGGTCGCGGCGAAACCGATGCCGACGGCGCGGCCGTAGGAGACGCCGTCCGGGCGCACCACCAGACGTCCCCACAGGGTGAAGACGACGAGCCCGGCGCCGAGCGCCGCACCGAGGGCCGGGAGCGGCTCGCCGACGATCTGATAGGCGAGGAGACCGGCGAGCGCGGCGAGCAGCGGTCCGGCGAACAGGCGGCCGATGAAGCGGCGATGATCGAGATCGTGGTCGTGATTGTCGTTCACCGCGCCGAACTCCTCTCGTAGTCGGTCGATGAAATTCGGACCCGTCCGAACTTCACCCCCTCGGTATCCGGCGCCGCGCGCCGTTGCCGATGACGGCGAACCCATGCCCGGAACCGGCCGCCACCGCAAGGGTATCGGTGACGCGGCGTGAAACCTCACCCGTGACCCGGGCCTCTCGGCAGGCACCGTCGCGCCTCGCCACATGGTGCTGACCGACAGCGATTTCGAAGATCCCGGCTTCAGTCGGCGACGGCGAATTCCGCTGCCGCATCGACGAGGACGCCGTGGACGTAAGGGGCGAAGGAACGGCCGCACTCGAGCCGGAAGCGATCGACGGCGCGGCGCCAGAGCACGATCTCGGCCTTTGCGTAGAGGGT
Source organism: uncultured Alphaproteobacteria bacterium (assembly GCA_937873675.1). Classification (GTDB taxonomy): domain Bacteria; phylum Pseudomonadota; class Alphaproteobacteria; order Rhizobiales; family Ancalomicrobiaceae; genus CALBKH01. Next base: position 4,031 of record CALMYM010000411.1, read on the forward strand.
GCGGGTGCACATGCCGACGGGGAAGGCGGCGAGGTGGAGATCGAGCGGGCAGCCGCTCGCGAGCACCGTCGTCACCTCCGAACCCGACAGGGTGAGCGCGGCGTTGCGATGGGAGATATCGACGAGCGAATGCGGCACGTCGATCTCCCGGAAGGCGGCGGCGATCGTCTCGCCCTCCCCGTCCGGCGCGAGGAGCAGCCACTCGTCGGGGCCGAGCCACAGGGCGGCGCGCTCGGCGGCCTCGGCGGCGCGGCAGGCGTCGCGCGGCGGGGCGACGCCGAAGGCGGCCGCAGCCGCGTCGACCGCCGGTCCGCGACCGCGGAAGACGAAGCGGGTCGCCGGCCCGACCGGTGTCGCGGCGAACCGGGACCCGTGGGCGAGCGACGGCAGCGCGGCGAAGGCGTCGATACGGGCGAGCGGGGGCGCGAGATCAACCATCGAGGCGCTTCCCTTCCTTGTCCCAGAACACCGGGTCGACCACCGTCACGGCGATCGGGCCGGTGGGCATCGGCACGTGCAGCTTCGCTCCCATGCGCGACCGACCGCCCTCGACCATCGCCAGGGCGATGCCGCGGCCGACGTTCGGCGACCAGTAGGCGGAGGTGACGTGGCCGAGGGCGTGAGCGCCCTTGGCCGGGTTCGCCTCCGCCGTGATCTGAGCGCCCTCGTCGAGCACGCATTTCGGATCGTCGGGCAGGAGGCCGACGATCTCCTTGCGGTGCGGACCGGTGAGGTCGGGCCGCGCCATGCCGGCCTTGCCGACGAAATCGGGCTTCGACTTTCCCACCGCCCAGCCGAGACCGGCGTCGGCGGGGGTCAGCGTGCCGTCGGTGTCCTGGCCGACGATGATGTAGCCCTTCTCGGCGCGCAGCACGTGCATGGTCTCGGTGCCGTAGGCGCAGCCGCCGACTTCGCCGGCGCGGGCGAGCACCGCGTCCCAAGCCGCCGCGCCGTATTCGGCCGGCACGTTCAGTTCGTAGCCGAGTTCGCCGGTGAAGCTCACCCGGAAGAGCCGGCCGGGCAGCCCCAGGATGCGGCAGTCGGCGACGCTCATGTGCGGGAAGGCGGCGCTCGAGAGATCGACCCCGGCGACGAGCGGCGCGATCACCTCGCGCGCCTTCGGGCCCTGGACGGCGACGACCGCCCACTGTTCGGTGGTCGAGGTCAGCCAGACGTCGAGCTCGGGCCATTCGGTCTGGAGATAGTCCTCCATCATCGCCAGCACGCGCGGCGCGCCGCCTGTCGTGGTGGTGACGTGGAAGCGGTCCTCGGCGATGCGGCCGACGACGCCGTCGTCGTAGACGTAACCGTCGTCGCGGCAGAGGATGCCGTATCGGCAACGCCCGACGCCGAGCTTCAGGAACGGATTGACGTACATCCGGTTCAAGAATTCGGCCGCGTCGGGGCCGACCACCTCGATCTTGCCCAGCGTCGAAGCGTCGAAGACGCCGACGGTCTCGCGCACGGTGCGGCAATCGCGCGCCACCGCGGCATGGCGATCCTCGCCGTCGCGCGGGAACCACCAGGCGCGCTTCCACAGGCCGACGTCCTCGAAGGGCGCGCCGAGGGCGGTGGCGGCGTCGTGGGACGGCGTCCGGCGGATCGGATCGAAGAGGTCGCCGCGGTTCACCCCGGCGAAGGCGCCGAACGACACCGGCGTGTAGGGCCGGCGGAAGGTGGTGAGGCCGACCTGCGGCACGTCGAGGCCCATGGTCGCGGCGGCGACGGCGAGGGCGTTCATGTTGGACGACTTGCCCTGATCGGTCGCCATGCCCGTCGTGGTGAAACGCTTGACGTGCTCGATCGAGCGGAAGCCCTCACGGGTGGCGAGGCGGATGTCCTTGGCGGTGACGTCGTGCTGGAGATCGACGAAGCACTTCACGCGGGAAGCGTCGCGGCCGTGCGGCACTTCGCCGAAGTGGCCGCCGATCTCGATGGCGAGGCCCTCGGCTTCGTAAGCGCGCTCCGCGACCTCGACGCCGGTGGCGGCGCGGGCCGCGGCGGCGCCGGCGGCATGGCCCTCCCCGAGGGCTGCGGCGAGCGTCTCGGCGCCGTTGCAGGCGCCGGCGCAGACCACGTCCTCGTGCGGCTCGTGGGGCAAGAAGACGCCGCGGTCCGCATCGAACCGCAGCTTGCCGCGCGACTGCGAGAAGAGATGCACCGTCGGGGTGAAGCCGGCGGAGTGGAGGACGAGGTCGCAGGCGATGGTCTCGCCGGGCGCGATCGACCCGTTGGGGGCGATGCGGGCGAGACGGACGCTCTCGACCGATCGGCCGCCGGACGTCGCTTCGATCGTCGTGGCGAGATCGACGCGGATGCCGGCGGCGCGGGCGGCCTCGGCCGCGGGCGAGGCCTCGCGCCTCAGATCGGCGACGAGGGCGACGCTCACGCCGGCCGCCTTCGCCTCGATCGCGGCGGCATAGGCCGAGTCGGTGGCGGTGAAGACGACGGCGCGCGAGCCGGCGGCGACGCCGTGACGGGTGAGGAAGGTGCGCGCCGCATCGGCGAGCATGATGCCGGGGCGGTCGTTCTCGGGAAAGACCAGCGGCCGTTCGAGCGCGCCGGCGGCGATCACCACCCGCTTCGCCCGGACCTGCCACAGGCGTTCGCGCGGCAGATGGTCGGGCGGATCGGCGAGATGGTCGGTCACCCGCTCGATGAGGCCGACCATGTTGTCCTGGTAGTAACCGAAGGCGGTCGTCCGGGTGAGGAGCGTCACGGTCTCGCGGGCGGCGAGATCGGCGGCGATCGAGGCGGCCCAGCCGGCGCCCGGTTCGCCGTCGATCATCGCGGACGGGTCGGCGAGGAGCGACCCGCCGAGCTCCGGGTTCTCGTCGCAGAGGATCACTCGGGCGCCGGCCTCGGCCGCGGCGCGGGCGGCGGCGAGACCGGCGGGACCGGCGCCGATCACCAGCACGTCGCAATGGGCGAAGCGGTTGGCGTAGCGATCGGGATCGGCGGCCTTCGGCGCCTCGCCGAAACCGGCGGCGGCGCGGATGCGCGGCTCGTAGACCTTCTGCCAGAAGGAGCGCGGCCACATGAAGGTCTTGTAGTAGAAGCCCGAAACGAAGATCGGCGAGAAGAGATCGTTGAGCGCGCCGACGTCCCACTTCAGCGACGGCCAGCGGTTCTGGCTGACGGCGACGAGACCGTCGTAGAGCTCCACCGTGGTGGCGGCGAGATTGGGCGTGGTGCGGCCGTCGTCGCGGATCACCGTGACGAGGGCGTTGGGCTCCTCCGAGCCGGCGGCGACCAACCCGCGCGGCCGGTGATACTTGAAGGAGCGAGCGAGAAGGCGGACGCCGTTCGCCGTCAGCGCCGAGGCGAGCGTGTCGCCCGGATGACCGGTCATGTGGACGCCGTCGAAGGTGAAGGCGAGCTGCGTCGACCGATCGATACGGCCGCCGCTCGCGGTCCGGAAGGCGGCGCTCATCGGGTCCCCTCCCCTGCGCCGGTCGCGGCGGCGAGATCGGGTCGATGTTCGCCGACCCGGTAGGTGGCGACGAACTTGTCGGTCACGGTGTGGCGCAGCGCATTGAAGAAGCGGCCGCAGCCGGCGACGTGACGCCAGCGCTCGGCGATCACGCCCCTCGGGTTGGACCGGAGATAGAGCGACGCGGCGACGGCCTCGCCACCGGCATCGGGCGCGGCGCGGGCGACATGGGCCTCGCCGCGAGCGGCGAACTCGATCTCGGGGCGCGGGCCGCAATAGGGGCAGGTGATCAGCAACATGCGGTCATCCTCAGTGCGCCACGGCGGCGGCGGCCGCTTCGTCGATCAGGCGGCCGCGGGCGAAGCGGTCGAGCGAGAAGGGCGCGGCGATAGGATGGGGTTCGCCCTTGGCGATGGTGGCGGCGAGCAGGTGGCCGGCGCCGGGCGTCGCCTTGAAGCCGCCGGTGCCCCAGCCGCAATTGACGTAGAGACCGGGGACCGGGGTCGTCCCGAGGATCGGCGAGCGGTCGGCGGTGGTGTCGACGATGCCGCCCCAGTTGCGCATCATCCGGACCCGCCTGAGGACCGGGAACAGCTCGCAGATGGCGTCGAGCGTGTGGGCGGTGATCTGCATACCGCCGGTCTGGGAATAGGAGACGTACTGGTCGGTGCCGGCGCCGATGACGAGGTCGCCCTTGTCCGACTGGGAGATGTAGGCGTGGATGGTGTTGGACATCACCACGCAGGAGACGATCGGCTTCAGCGGCTCGGAGACCAGCGCCTGCAAGGGGAAGCTCTCGATCGGCATGCGGACGCCGGCCATGTCCATCACCACCGAGGTGTGGCCGGCGGCGGAGCCCCCGACCTTCTTGGCGGCGATGACGCCCCTGGTCGTGTCGAGCGCCTCGATGGAGCCGTCGGCGGCGCGGCGGATGCCGGTCACCTCGCAGTTCTCGATGATGTCGACGCCGAGCGCCGACGCGGCGCGGGCATAGCCCCAGGCGACCGCGTCGTGGCGGGCGACGCCGCCGCGCTTCTGCAACGTCGCGCCGACGATCGGGTAGCGGATGTCCCTGGCGATGTTCAGGCCGGGGCACCAGTCGCGCGCCTCCTCCGGCGTCAGCCATTCGGTGTCGATGCCGGCGAGGCGATTGGCGTGGAAGTGACGCTTGAAGCTCTGCACGTCGTGGGTGGTGTGGGCGAGCATCATGACGCCGCGCGGCGAGAACATGACGTTGTAGTTCAGAACCTGGGAGAGGTTCTCCCACAGCTTCAGCGCATGGTCGTAGAGCGCTTCCGATTCCTCGAGCAGGTAGTTGGAGCGCACGATGGTGGTGTTGCGGCCGGTGTTGCCGCCACCGATCCAGCCCTTCTCGACCACCGCGACGCTGCGGATGCCGAATTCGGCGGCGAGGTAGTAGGCGGCGGCGAGGCCGTGGCCGCCACCGCCGACGATCACCGCGTCGTAGGCCGGCTTCGGTTCGGGCGAGCGCCACTGCGCCGGCCAATCGCGGTGGGCGGAGAAGGCGTTTCGCAGGAGCGACAGGAACGAGAAGTGCAAGGCGCGAATCTCCCCCTCGGCGCAGGGCCGTTCGCGGCCGCGGCGTCGTTCGGCCACGACACCCGGTTCGCTCCCGCGAAGATCGATCGAAACGGTCGCCCTGTCGATGGCCGACGGCGCATGGCTCGTCGCCCCGCGACGGGCCGATCGCCACGTCCGCGAGCGCCGAGGCGCGCGTTCACGTTTCTTTGAACGGTTCGCGGGTGCCCCGATGGCATTGCGATGCGGGTCAATACGTATACCTTGTGTCGTCACCGACGATCGGCGGCGACCGAACCTGGGAGATCGTTCATGTCCATCCGCACCACCACCCTCGTCTCGGCCGCGCTGATCGCCGTGATCGCCGCCGGAACCGCTCTCGCCGCCGATCCGATCGAGACCCGCAAGAAGACCATGAAGGCCATCGGCGGGTCGTTCGGTGGGGGGCTGGGCAAGAAGGTCAAGGGCGAGATCCCCTACGACGCCGCCGTCGCCAAGAAGGCCGCCACGACGCTGAACGAGACCGCCGCCGGCATCGACATCGCGGCGCTGTTCCCGAAGGGCTCGGAGAAGGGCGGCGAGACCGAGGCTCTGCCGGCGGTCTGGTCGGACGCGGCCGGCTTCAAGGCGGCGATGGACAAGATGAAGTCGACGATCGCGGCGCAGGCCGGCAACGTCGACCAGGGCGCCGACAAGCTCAAGATGGCGGTCGCCGAGATCGGCAAGACCTGCAAGGGCTGCCACGACACCTACCGGGCTCAGAAGCCCTGAGTCCGAGGTCACGAAATTTCGGCCTCGTCGAAATTTCGTGACCGAAGGCGAGCCCGAACGGGCGTCGGCCGGTCAGGCCGAAATGCTCGCGAAAGTCGGATCCTCCGACTTTCACGAGCCGATGCGAGGTCCGGCGCGATCCGGCGGTGAAAGAGGAGGGGCAGCGGGTTCGCCCGCGTCACGAGAGGACCCTTCACCGTCGGAGAGCCCGCCTTCGAGAAGGCCGCGTCGAGCGATCGGCGCGGCTTTCTCACGTTTCGGGGTGCATCCGACCGGGCGTACGACATTCGCGTTCGCCGGATTACGCCGCGCGGGGCGGCGGCCTCGCGCGATGGTTCGAGGCTCGCTGCGCTCGCACCTCACCATGAAGCGTCAGGTGAACGGACGACCGATCCGGGGCGCTTCATGGTGAGGTGCCCCGCGCCAGCGGGGCCTCGAACCATCGCGCACGGAGCCGCGACCCGCGAAACAGGCCTCCGACCATTCCGCCTACGCCTCCCTCCCCTCACCCGTCGGTCTCGGCCTCGATCCAGGCGCCGTAGGCGGCGGAGGCCGCGGCGACGGGGAGGACGAGGAGGGCCGGCAGCTCGTAGGGGTGGGTCGCGCGGAGCGCCGCCAACACCGCCTCGGCGGTCGACGCGCGGGTCTTGGCGAGGAGGACGGCCTCGTCGGAGCGTTCGATCGCGCCCTGCCAGCGATAGACCGACACGATCTTCGGCACGATCGCGACGCAGGCGGCGAGCCGCCGTTCGACGAGATCGCCGGCGGCGCGTTCGGCCGCCTCGAGGTCGGGATAGGTCGACCAGACGACGGCGTAACGCCCCGGCTCGGCCGATACCGCGATCGGGGGCGGCGGGGTGGTGTCGGCGGGCTGGGGCGCCATGTCGCAGCCTCCGATGGTAGGGCGGCCGGCGGCGTTGACCGCGGACCGGCTCGCGTGGGATCAATCGCCACGGAGCGATGCGCCTCAGCATGGACCACGAGCCGCCCGCGAGGGAAGGCCGGGTCGGCGAACGGGCGCCGGACGCGGGGACGCAAGCGCATGACGGGTTCGAGCGAACCGGCGGGACGCAAGTTCGAGAACATCGCCTTCGTCGCCTCGGCGAGCGAAGAAGCGGAGAAGGCGCGTCGCCACCTCTCCCATCTCTACGGCTCGTCGCCGCCCGACATGGCCGACGTGATCGTGGCGCTCGGCGGCGACGGCTTCATGCTGGCGACGCTGCGCCGCTTCATGAACACCGGCAAGCCGGTCTACGGCATGCATCGCGGCACCGTCGGCTTCCTGATGAACGAGTTCCACATCGACGGTCTCCTCGAGCGGCTGGAGCGCGCCCAGATCACCCGCATCCGGCCTCTCCTGATGACCACGCGCGACGTCGCCGGCGAGACCCACGAGGCGCGCGCCTTCAACGAAGTGTCGCTGTGGCGCCAGACCTATCAGGCGGCCAAGCTCCGGATTTCGATCGACGACAAGGAACGGCTCGACGAGTTGGTCTGCGACGGCCTGATCGTCGCGACGCCGGCCGGCTCGACCGCCTACAATCTCTCCGCCCACGGACCGATCATTCCGCTCGGGGCTCCCCTGCTGGCTCTGACGCCGATCAGCCCGTTCCGGCCGCGGCGTTGGCGCGGGGCGCTGGTGCCGGATCGCGCCGTCATCCGGGTGGAGGTCCTCGAAGGCGCCAAGCGGCCGGTCGGCGTGGCGGCCGATCACACCGAGATCCGCGACATCGTCGACGTGGTGGTGCGTCAGGACACGGGCTCCGAGAGCCTGTTGATGTTCGACACCGAACACAGCTGGGAAGAGCGCATCCTCGCCGAGCAGTTCCAGTACTGAGACGAGGCTCGGCGGATCGCTTCGCGACGTCGGACCCGGCTCATCGGAGAAGCCACTCCCCCATTTCGACAACGGAAACTTAAGGGGATCGCCTCATCCTTCCGACGAGGAAGGTACGGACCGACACGGCGTGGCGGCGCATGGTCGCGGACGCGGATCGGATCGTCCCGGAGGGTGCGATGCGTAAGAAGTCCAAGACCGCGACGGCGGAACCGGAAGTCGCCGAAGAGGTGACCGCGGAAAGCGCCGACGGAATCGAAATCGGCACCGATGCCGAGTTCATGACGCCGCCGTCCGATCTTCGCAAGAAGGTCAAGCAGCGGGCGCCGAAGCCGGGCGACAAGGATCCGGTGGCGGAGGCCGAGGCGGCGCTGGCGCGCATGGCGACGAGCTTCGACGACTGGATGTCCGAGGAGACGCAGCGGCTGGCCGAGCTGTGGACCGCCGCCGACCTCACCGATTTCGAGATCGAAACGCGCGACGCCTTCTATCGCGCCGCCCACGACATCAAGGGACAGGCCGCGACCATGGGCTTCCCGATGGCGGGGCGGATCGCCGGCTCTCTGTGCCGTCTGCTCGACGGGATCGACGAGGTCGAAAGGCTGCCGCGCGAGCTGGTGCGCCAGCACGTCCAGTCGGTGCGCGCCATCATCGCCGAGAACGCCCGCGAACACACGTCGGAGACGGCGCGGCTGCTCGCCGAGCGGCTCGACGAGGTCACCGACGACTATCTCGAACGGGTGGCCCAGGCCGCCTGAGCGGAAGCCCCGCGACGAAGAACACGAATGCGGCCGGCGCTTCGCCGGCCGTTTTCGTTTCGGCGCGATCAGGCGGCGCGGCGCGACGGGGCGAGGACGGCGTCGAGCGCGGCGCGCAGGCCGTCGACGAAGGCGTCGGTGTCGCGCGCGCCGGAGGTGGGCTCGGCCGGCGTCGGCGGAACGACGTCCACCGCGACCGACGGAGCTTCGGCGTCGCACGGGGCTTCGACGGTCGTCTCGAGATCGAGCTCGGCCACTTCGGCGGGCGAGAGCATTTCGGCGTCGGCGAGGCCGAGGGGGCGATCTTCGTCGGTCGGTTCGAAATCGAGCGCCGGCGCCGTCTCGTCGTCGGCTCCGGTGCGAAGCGCGAAGCCCGCATCGTCGCCGGTGCGGAGGCCGAAGTCGGCTTCGTCGACGACGAGGCGCAGATCGGGCGTGACGGCGCGGCGGACGGTGATCTCCTCGTCGCCGAAGATCGCTTCGGGCGCGATCTCCTCTTCGGTCCGCCATTCCGGCGGCAGATCCTCGAGCCGGACATGGGCGAAGAGCCCTTCGTAGTCGCCGACCTCGTCGAGGTCCGACGCCGGATCGATCGCGGCGAAGGCGAAGCTCGGCGCGGCGACCGGGATCTCGTCGAAGGTCGCGTCGGCAACGTCTTCGGCGATCGCGACGCCGAGTTCGGCGGCGACCGCGTCGAAGACGGCGGCGTCGACCTCGGGGGCGAGCGGCGCGGTGGCGACGTTCGCGTCCGTCGTCGCCTCGATCTCGGCCTCTTCGGCGTCCGGCGGGGGCAGCGAGCGGGTGGCGTCGGCCATGCGTTCGGCCATGACGTGGCGGACGTGGTCGCGGGCCGCATCGGCGGCGTAGCGGCGCAGCAGCACCAGCAGATCGTCAGCGTCGCGGCGATCGAAGGCGGTGAAGCGGGTGAGCACGCGCTCGACCAGGCGACGGGAGAAGCGCGCCTGATCGCCGGGGCGGCCGTCGAGACCGCCGGTCTCGCCGAGGAGTTCGCGATGCACCTCGATCGCCGCATGGAAGGCGGGCCAGGCGCGGTCGGGCATGGCGGCGCGACGATAGAGGGCGCGCAGCGCGCTCTCACGGCCATCGGCGACGAGGGCGGAGACCCGGGTCGAGGGCACATCGGAGAGACGCGCGAGCGCCTCCTCGACGAAGCGCAGATTGCCGACGCACGCGGCACGCAGCATCAGCCGCGTGGTGAGCTGACCGGTGCGGCGCAGATGCTCGACCAACACCACCGTCTCGGCCGCGCCGGCGGACGCCGCGAGCGCCACGGTCGCCTTGTCCTTGCTGTCGCGGGTGGTCACCTCGGCACGTTCCCGCCCCATCCAGGACTTCACCACGACGAGGTTCTCCATCGCCTCGGCGAGCTTCTCCAGCACGCGGTGGCGAACGGTGATCGGCACGTGCGGCCGATCGAGCAGGGCGCGGCGGATCTCGGCGAATTCGCCGAAGCGTTCGACGATGCGCTCGAGCGCGATCGGCGGCGTCTCGGAGCCGGGGTTGGCGAGGAGCGCGGCGCAGGTCGCCCGATCGCCGGCTTCGGCCAGCGCAGCGGCGACGCTCGGGCCGACGCGACGACGACCAGCGACGGCGAGGCGGATCTCGTCGCAGCCGTGGGCGACGAGGTCGACCAGTTCGGCGTCGATCAGCGCCCGTGACTCGGCGGCGATCGGACGGGCGACGCTCGGATGATCGTCGAGGAGGGTGAGGAGCAGATGGCGCGGCGCGTGATCGTCGGCGGCCAGCACTTCGGCGAGACGGCGGCGCACCGTCCTGTCGGCGTCGTCGGCCACCAGCATCAACGCCGCTTCGATCGCCTCGCGGTCTTCGTCCGAGACGCGACGATCGTGCAGCGCCGTGACCAGCGCTTCGACCGCTCTGAATTTCTGTTCGACCGTCGCCTCGGCGACCCAGGAGAAGAACCGATCGACCACCATTCGACACACCACACTCGCGGCGGATCGCTCGTCGGGGGCGATGGCGCGGCTCGGTTTCGAGCCGTTTCACGCGCCGAGAGAGCGATCTCGACTGTTGCGAGATCGAAGTTGGCACGCCGGTCGTTAACGACGGGTTCACCATGATTCGAAATCGCCCGGGTGTCGGCGCGTCCCGAAAAATCCGCGGCGACGGCCGTCACCCGCCGGTGAGGGCGCGGCGTTGCAGGCCGAGGAGGTCGAGCGGCCGGTGGCTGCGGCTCGACGAGCGCGTCGCCGTCGTGGCGACGGTGGGGACCGAAGGCGCGCCGGCATCGGCCGTCTCGCCGGGGACCGGCGGCAACAGCGGCCGGGCCGAACGCGCCGAGGCGGACGAGGCCGCCGGCGCCGGTGCGACCGACACGGTCTTGACCCGCGCCGCGCCGGCGGCGACGAGGCCGGAGGTTTCCGACGCCCCCGTCGACGTCCCGCCGCCGATGAAGATGCGGCTCGGTCGCACCATGGTGCCGCCGTCGACCATCGGCAACGGCATGGCCGGGGCACCGCTCGCCGCCGCGGTGATCAGGCGGCTGGGACGAAGGCCGGCGGTCGACGTGGTCGCCGCGGCGAGCGTCGGCGGCGTCGGATCGGCACCGAGGCGCAGCGGTTGGTTGGGGTCGACGAAGGGGATGCCGCCGGCGACACCGCCGACCGCGAACCGGCTGCCGCCGGCGGCGAAGCGGATCGGCGTGGCGGTCGCGCCGGGATCGGTGGTCGCGGTCGACGCCGCGGCGGGATCGGCGGTCGCGGCGGCGCCGTCGGAGCGCATCAGGACGGAGAAGGCGTCGCTCGCCGCCTTGGCGCGCCAGCCTTCGACGCGGGCGGCCGCGGCCGGGACGACGTCGCGCGACGAGCCGGGCAGGCTCTTTTCGGTGAGGGCGACCCGAGCGAAGCGACCGCCGACCAGACGATCGAGCCCGTCACCGCCGATGCCCTCGCCCTTCACGCTCGACGCGGCTTGCGCCCGCACCAGCCCGGCGAGCGTCTGCGGATCGATTTTCTGCGACTTGACGGTGGCGGCGACGGCATGCGCTTCGGCGACGCGGGTCGAGGTGTCGGAGGAGGTCGCGGTGAGCGTGGTCAGCAGTTCGGCGGCGGTGCGGGCCTTGCCGGTCTTGCCGTAGAAGAGATCGGGATTGGCCGCCGCCGCCTTGGGGAAGGCGAGCGAGGCGGAGGTGTTCGGCTCGCTCGCGGCCATGCGGACGAGTTTCGTCGCGCCGGCGGAGCCGAGCACGTGAGCGGCGTAGACCTCGCCGTCACTGGGTGCGCGGCCGAGGCTGTCCGAGAGCAGGCGGGTGTTGGCGGCGGTGAAGCGGCCGGCCATGATCGAGGAGACCAGAGGATCGGTCTTCAGCGACAGGATCTTCGCCTTCTCGGCGGCGTCGGCGACGGTCCAGCCGCCCTTGCCGTCGGAGGTGATCGCGGACGCGAGACGATCGAGCCCGACCGAGGGCCCCTCCTTCTTGATCAGCTCGTACCAGGTCTGATCGACGAACTGGAAGAGCCCTTTGGCCGACGACGTGGAGGAGCCGAAATCGGTGCGGACGTCGGATTCGCGCGCCGCGGTGCGGGCGAGTTGATCGAAGGACGCGCCGGTCACCTCCGACGCGACGCGAAAAGCGCCGGCGATGCGGGCGTCGATCTTCGTCCTGTCGGTGATCTGCATGGTGGATCCGGGGCCTCGGCAGAGACGGCTCGTGCTGTAAACTCTTCGTTCACAATGGTAAACCAAGTCTTAACATCCTCGCCGATCGCCGCGTCGGCGGCTCTCTCAGGAGGTGGAACACCCGATGGCCGGTCTCTATTTCGAAGAACTCGTGCCGGGTCTGAAGATCCGCCATCCGATCACCCGGTCGGTGACCGAGATGGACAACGTGTTGTTCTCGAGCCTCACCTACAATCCGCAGCCGCTCCACATCGATTTCGATTTCGCCGCCAAGTCCGAATGGGGTCGGCCGCTGGTCAATTCGATGTTCACTCTGGGGCTGATGATCGGTCTTTCCGTCGGCGAGACGACGCTCGGCACGTTGATCGGCAATCTCGGCATGACCGACGTGAAGTTCCCGGCGCCGGTCTTCCAGGGCGACACGATTCGGGTGGAGAGCGAGGTGGTCCTGGCGCGCGCCTCGAAGTCGCGCCCCGACGCCGGTATCGTCGAGTTCCATCACCGCGCCTTCAAGCAGGACGGAACCCTCGTCGCCGAATGCCGTCGTCAAGCCTTCATGATGCGACGGCCGAATGACGGGCCGACCGATTCGGCTTCCGGCTGATCGCCTCCCCGCCCCTTCGACCTCGGGATCGCCCATGCGCTCGCTGCTCTTCGTCCCCGCCCTCGACGCCCGCAAGCTCGAGAAGTCGCTCACCTCCGGCGCCGACGTGCTCATCGCCGACCTCGAGGATTCGGTCGCTCCCGACGCCAAGGAGGCGGCGCGCGCCGTCGTCGTCGAGTTCCTCGAGGCCCATGCCGGTCGCGGCGACCGGCCGCGGCTCCACGTCCGCATCAACGGTTTCGACACGCCCCACGCCGATCGCGACATCGACGCGGCGGTGGCGGCCGGGGCCGAGGGGCTGATGCTGCCCAAGGCGGCGGGCGGCATGGACGTGACGCGGCTCGACGCCAAGATCGCCGTCGCCGAGGCGGTGCACGACATCCCCGACGGGCGCACCCGCATCGTCGCCATCGTCACCGAGACCGCCCACGCCGTGTTCCAGACCGGCACCTATCGCGGCGCCTCGCATCGTCTCTCGGGCATGGCCTGGGGGGCGGAGGACCTCTCCGCCGATCTCGGCGCGGCGGTGGCGCGCGACGCCGACGGCCGGTTCTTCGACACGTTCCGGCTCGCCCGGACGCTGACGCTGCTCGGCGCGGTGGCGGCGGAGGTGACGCCGATCGACGGCGTCTACACCGACTTCCGCGACCTCGACGGGTTGCGGCTCGAATGCGAGGCGGCGGCGCGCGACGGCTTCACCGCCAAGATGGCGATCCATCCGGCCCAGGTGGCGGTGATCAACGCCGCCTTCACGCCGTCGGAAGACGCGATCGCCGAGGCGCATCGGGTGGTCGAGGCGTTCCGCGCCGCCGGCGATCCGGGCGTCGTCGGCCTCGACGGCAAGATGCTCGACCGGCCGCATCTGATCCGGGCGAAGCGCCTCCTGGCGCGCGCCGGAGTGGCGTGAGACGCCTCACGCCGCGCGGTTGAGGCCGACCATCACCAGACGGTCGCCGCCGTCGGACCACAGTTCGGCGTTCTCGGCGACCTCGTCCATGGTGTTGCGGTCGCGATCGACGACGAGCAGGACCGCGCGGAAGGCGTCGGTCGGGGGCAGGACGTCGCGGTTCTCGTCCTCGGGCGCCGAGCTTTCCACCACCACCAGATCCCAGTGACGGGTGAGCCGCGCCATCAGCGCCGGCAGGCGGCCGTCCTCGGCGAGGTCCCAGAAGCCGTCGTCGCCGTCGCCGCCGAAGCTCATCACCGAGACCTCGTCGACGGTCTCGGGCGGCGGCAGGGCGGCGAGGTCGTGGCGGCCGGAGAGGACGTCGGCGAGCGAGGGATGGACGTCGTCGGCCTCGCCGTGGTCGTTGACGACCGGGGCGGAGAGGCGGACCGCTTCGGCCATGCGGGCGATGGCGAGCGCCATGGTGGTGCGGCCGACGGCGCCGGGGACGTTGGTCACCATCAGCGCCTGACCGGGATTGGTCTTCAGGTGCGGGAAGAAGGTCTCGGCGAAGGGCATCATCGCCGGACGGGCGTCGACCACCGCCAGATCGACCTCGCCGACGGCGCGACGCTCGCCACGACGGCCGAGGCGCGAGCGGGCCGGCAGGCGCGACAGATCGGCGACCACCGGGGTGCCGAGCGCGTCGAAGATCGCCTGCGGATCGGGACGGGCGGAGAGCCGGCGCGACTTCGCCCGCAGGGCCTCGAGGCGATCGGCGACGGCGCGCACCGCGGAAGGATCGTCATCGGAACCGGCCGTATCGGAGAACGGGGTCCGCGGCGATGCGGAGGAAGCGGGCTTCGCCGGGGCGAACGAAGCGGCCTTCGCGGTCGGACGCGGAGCGGCGTGGAGCGGCGGATCGTCGGCGCGATGGATGGTCTCGCCACGGCGCTGGAAGGCGGGCTCCTCCCAGGAGGCGTGCCATTCGGGATGGGACTCGGCGTCGGCGGGCGAGCCACTCGCGGTGCCGGCGGCTTCGACGTCCTCGGGACGGCGGCGGCGCAGGAGGCCGAGGCCGATCCCGGCGAGAAGGCCGGTGAAGAGACCGACCGGGGCGACCAGCGCCACGCTCGGCTTGTTCGACTTCACCGGCGGCACCGCCTTGGAGACGACTTCGGTCTCGGGACGGGTGAGCGTCGACTGTTCGTGCGCCGACTTCTGCCGGGTGAGGAACTGCTCGTAGATCTGGCGATCGGCTTCGGCCTGGCGGATCAGGTCGCGCAGCACCACCTCGTCCTGGTTCATCGCCAGTTCGGCGTTGGTGCGCTTGGCGATGTCGGATTCGAGCGCGGCGTTCTGCTTGGTCAGCGTGTCGACTTCGGCCTTGGCCTGTTCGACGAGGCGGGGGGTTTCGGTGCGGGTCTGGCTCTCGCGCGTGGCGAGGCGTTCCTGCGAGGTCTCGACGCGGGGATGACGTGGCCCGTAGATGCGGGCGAGCTCGGCCGACTGGCGCGTCTCCTCGGACAACTGATTGCGCAACGTGGCGAGGAGATCGGAGCGCGGCGTGGTCGTGCCACCGAAATCCTGCGGCTTCATTCGCCGCAATTCGTCGTAGCGCGCCTTGGCCTCTTCGAGTCGGGTCCGCAGGGCACCGGCCTGCTGGGTCAACGCGGCGAGTCGGCGCTGACCGACGGTCGAATCGGCGGCGACGTCGAGGAGCCCATGGCTCATGCGGTAGTCGGAGACCGCCCGCTCGGAGGCGATGGCGGCGGCGCGCAGCTCGGCGAGGCGGCCCTCGAGCGCGCCGGCGGCGTTGGTCGAGGCGTTGACGCGGGTGGCCGACTGGCGCGAGACGATGTCCGCGGCGACGAAGTTGGCGATGCGCGCCGACTTCTCGGCGTCCTTGGCGGTGGCGGCGACCTCGATGACATAGGTCAGGCCGCGGCGGGTGACCTTCACCGCCCGGCGCAGCGCGGCGACGGCATCGGCCTCGCTCGCGCCGGCGAATTCCGGATCCTGGTCGAGCTTTTCGGCCTTCACCAGCGGCGTCAGCGCGCCGTCGGAGGTGGCGATCTCGGCGATCGAGGCGATGGCGGCGCTGTCGCCGCCGATGCCCGGCAGCACCTCGTCGAGCGAGGTCACCTTGGCGGTGCGCGGGTCGACCATGACGAGGGCGGTGGCGGTGAATTTCGCCGGCAGGACGACCCAGGCGCCGACGGCGAGCACCGCCCCGAGCGCGCCGGCGACGGCGAGGCGCGGCGCTTCGGCCTTCAGGAAGGCGAGCGCGCGTGCGAGGTCGACGAGGCCCGGCTGGTCGCCGTCGCGCGTCGGCGCGGTCGTCTGCGTCGGTTCCTCCCAGTCGGTCGCGTCGGCACGCATACCTCACCCTTCCTCTGCGGTGGCCCGATCTCACCGCCCATCGAGCACGATCATGGTTAACCTTTGGTTTCCGTTCGGCTGGTAACCAGGGAAGGAGCCAACGAGGCGAGATCGCGGAGACGAAAAGAGGATGGGTGCCCCCTCCTCCGGCATCGCCGCTGCGCCGGCGCCCTTCGCCCTCGACGCCCGAGGGGATGCGGCTCTGACCGCCGTGGCGACCCTGCTTCTCGCCATCGTCGCGACCGCGGTGCCGCTCACCGCACAGTTGGTCTCGCCGCTCATCGGACTGCCGTTGGCGGTGGTGATCGCGGTGGGACTGACGCTGCACCTGCCGCGTCTGGTTCCGGCGGTGGTGATCTTCGCCATGATGTACCAGAACCTGATCGTGTCGCTGCTGTCGCCGGCGATCACCGATCAGGAGGCCTTCAACTTCATTCGCGGCTACGCCTTCCTGACCACCGTGGTGGTGTGGCTGACCCTGGTCGGCGGGTTCCTCGCCGCGCCCGATCGCCATTCGCCGCTGGTGCGCCGGATGGTGCGGCAGGGGATCTGGCTGTTGATGATCGTCGGCCTCTTCGCGGCGATCGGCCTCGTCAAGAACGGCTCGGCGGCGATCATCTACACCCGCAACATCGTCACCCCGATCCTGCTCCTGCACATCATGCTGCTGATCTCCGGCCGGATGCGGGTCGGGATCGGCCCGGTGCTGCAGATCTACGCCGGGATCCTCTTCGCCTGCGGCTGGTTCGAGATGCTGGCGCATCGCGAATGGCTGACGTTGATCAGCGGATACATGTACTGGGCGCTCAACACCTCACCGCTGTTCGGGACGGGTTACTGGGAACAGATCCTGGCGCAGACCGGCTTCGTCTACCGCGACCTCGACGACTTCTTCCGCATTCACCTGTTCAACTCTTCGTTCTTTTCCGGCATCTCGGTGCTGCGTCTGCACGGGCCGAACATCCACGCGGTCAGCTTCGGCTACGCCCTCGCCTTCATGGCGCTCTACCTCCTGGCGTCGCGGCGCTTCCTCTTCGCCGCGCTCGCCGTGCCGCTCCTGGTGCTCGCCTCGGCCAAGGGGGCCTTCGTCGTGGTGCTGTTCGTCATCCTCGCCTGGACGGCGACCCGCGTTCTCGGGCCCCGGCCGGCGCTCCACATGATGCTCGCCCTCGCGTTGGTCTATGCGGTGACGATGTTCGTCACCGGATGGATGACCGGCGACTACCACATCATCGGCCTCGTCGGCGGCCTCAAGGGGTTCGTCTCGCTGCCGATCGGCCACGGCATCGGCTCGGGCGGCAATCTCACCGGCTCGGTGTCGGTCGAGGAGTGGAGCAAGGCCCAGGAATCCGGTTCCTTCGACGGCGCGGTGGAGAGCGCCGTCGGCGTGCTGCTCTACCAGATGGGTGCGGCCGGGTTGATCGTCATCGCCTACTACCTCGCGGTGGCGCGGGAGGCGTGGCGGCGCTATGCGCGGTCAGGACTTCTTCACCAAGGTTCCGCTGCGTTCGGCACCCTGGTGGTGGTCGTCAACGGTCTGTTTCAGGAAGAGGCCCTATTCTCCCCGCTGGCACTCGGTCTGATGCTGGCCTTCGCCGGGCTCGTGCTCGGTTCGGCCGAACGCGTCGAGACCCGCGAGGCTCGGTCCACGGGACCGTGACGGGGGAAGAGCATGTCGATTGCGAACGACGGGGACGCCACGGCGCCCGACAAGGGGGCCCGCCGCCACCTGCGCGTGATGATGGTGCAGACGCAGGCGGAGAACGCCGGGGCGCAGGAGATCTCGCGCCTCGTCGGCGCCGGGCTCGAGGCACGCGGCCATCGGGTCGACCACCTGTTCTTCTACAGCCGCACCGGCGGCGCGTCGGATCTCGGCAACGTCGAGGTCTGCGTCGAAGGCCGGCCGCGCGATCCGATCGCGCTCGCCCGCTTCGTCCTCGCCGCGCGGTCCAAGATCGCCGCCGCCAAGCCCGACGTCGTGCTCACCTTCCAGCACTACGGCAACGTCCTCGGCGCCCCCATCGCCCATCTGGCCGGCGTCCATCGGGTGATCGCCAATCAGGTCTCGGCGTCCGACGTGGTCGCGCCGGCGCTGCAACTCGCCGATCGGCTGTTCGGTCAGGCCGGGCTCTACGACCGCATCACCGTCAATTCCGACGACACCCGCCGGCTCTACGAGAACCATCCGGCGAGCTATCGCGACCGTATCGTGTCGATCCCCCACGGCTTCGAGGTGAAGCGCGGCGGGCTCTCCAAAGAGCAAGCGCGGGCGCGCTTCGGCCTGCCCGAGAGCGTCGATCTCCTCGGCTGTGCGGCGCGGCTGCACCCGACCAAGCGGCTCGATCTCGCCGTCCGCCTGCTGCCGCTCATGCCGGCACGCCATCTGGCGCTCGCCGGTCAGGGCCCGGATCGCGAGCGGCTCGAAGCGCTCGCCGTCGAACTCGGCGTCACGTCACGCGTGCATTTCGTCGGTGAACTGCAGCCGACGGCGATCGGCGAGTTCCTCGCCGCCCTCGACGTCTTCGTCTTCCCGACCATCGCCGAGACCTTCGGGCTCGCCGCGGTCGAGGCGGCGTCCGCCGGCCTGCCGGTCGTCGCCACCGACCTGCCGGGGCTGCGCGAGGTGCTCGAGGTCGGCGGCCGTCCGGCGGCGATCCTGGTCGACACCGCCGACATCCCGGCCTTCGCGGCGGCGGTCGAGCGCGTCTTCGCCGACGCCGATCTCGCCGCCGGCCTACGTGCAGCCGGCGCCGGCCTCGCCCGTCGCTTCTCCCTCGACGCCATGGTCGAAGCCTATGCCCGGCTGATCGACGAAGTGGCCGAACGACGGAGGGCGGCATGAACCTGCTTCTCGTCGTCGAAGAAGGTCGCGGCCGTCGTTGGATGAGCCGCCTCGCCGAGCGTCTCGGCGGTCTCGGCACCACGGTGCGCCTCGAGACGGTCGCGCCGCAGCACCCGGAGACCCGGGGCATCGACCTGCTGCTGCAGCTCGAGCGGATGATCATGCGCCGGCAGCGGGCGGTCGGGGCGGAGCCGATCGACACGGCGACGATCGCGCCGCCGGCCGATGCCGGCTTCGCGCCGAGCCTCGTCGTCGACCTGAGCGCGCAGCCGCGGGCACGGACCGACGCGCGGGTGTTCGCCGTCACCTGGGACGGCCACGGCGGCGAGGAAGCGGCGATCGCCCGGCTGGTCTCGGGCGCCACGCCGCTCGCCGAGGTGATCGATCTCGCGACCGGCGAGGTGCTGGAACGCGGCCTCGCGTCGCTCGAGAACGCCGCCGGTCTCGGCGGCGCCATCGATTCGGTGATGGCGCGTCTCGTCACGCTGCTGGTGGCACGGGTTTCGTCGATCGTCGCGGGCCGCGCACGGCCGTCGCCGCCGGTCATCCCGGCGTTGCCGCGGCGGCCGGGTCGCGACGTCGCCCGGCTGGCGGCCGCGTCGCTCGCCGGCTCGCTCGCCCGCATGCTCTATCGTCTCTCCTGCCACGCGCCGCACTGGCGGGTCGGTTGGCGCTTCGTCGACGGCCCCGGCATCGCCGAGACCGGCGATCTCTCCGGACCGACGTTCCGGGTCGTGCCCGATCCCGGTCACCGCTTCTTCGCCGATCCCTTCCCGATCACCCGCGACGGCCGCACCTTCGTCTTCGTCGAGGAACTCGACCATCGCGTCGGCAAGGGGTTCATCTCGGCCATTCCCTTCGACGAGACGGGACCTTGCGGCGACTCGATCGTGGCGATCGAGGAGCCCTGGCATCTCTCCTATCCCTTCCCGATCGAGCACGGCGGCGAGCTGTGGATGATCCCGGAGAGCACCAACGCGAAGGACGTGGCGCTCTATCGCTGCACCCGCTTCCCCGACCGCTGGGAGCGCGCGGCGACGCTGATCGACGGCGTCTCGCTCTCCGATGCGACCGTCTTCGAGGAGGGCGGACGCTGGTGGATGCTGGGGACGGATCACGACGGCGAAGGCGGATGGTCGGACGTGCTGACCATCCATTCGGCGCCGTCGCTGTTCGGACCGTGGACGGCGCACGACGCCAATCCGATCATGGTCGACCGCACCGCGGCGCGGCCCGCAGGCGCGGTCTTCCGCCGTGACGGACGGCTGTTCCGCCCGGTGCAGGACTGCAGCGACGGCTACGGCGCCGCGCTCGCCATCGCCGAGATCACGCGCCTCGACGACCAGGGTTACGAGCAGGTGGTTCACCATCGGCTGGCGCCGGGGCCGCGCTGGCCGGGCCGCAAGTTCCATACGCTCAACCGTATCGGCCGGCTCGAGGTGATCGACGGCTCCGTGGTGCGACCCAAATGGTCGCCGCTCGCAGCGATCGTCGATCGCCTGTCGGCTCCCGGAGACGTGGCATGACCACCCGTTTCCAGAGCGTGCTCTCCGAGCACCCGGTGGTGGGGGCCGTCCTGTCGCTGGGCGTGAAGGTGTCGGGGTCCGGCGTGGCGCTGGTGATGTTCGCGCTCGCGGCGCGGACGATGGACGTCGCCGACTTCGGCCTCCTGGTCATCGCCTTCAATGCCGTGTCGTTCCTCGCCGTCCTCGCCGTGCTCGGCCAGGACACGCTGATCCTGAGGTCGTGGGGCGAGTTCTTCGAGCGCTCGCCGGCCCTCGCCCGCGGTGCCGTCGCCTACGGCCTCAAGGTCTCGGCGCTCGGCGCGGTTCTCGCCGTCTCCGGTTTCCTCGGATGGGCGACGGCGATCGACGGCCGGCTCGGCACCGCCGATCTCGTCTCGGTCGCCGCCTTCCTCTTCACCCAGACGCTGCTCCACTACGGCTCGAGCCTGACGCGCGCGGTGCGCGGCGTGTTCCTCTCCGAGCCGAACCGCGAATTGACCTGGCGGTTGCCGCTGATGATGTCGCTCGGCTGGGCGCTGCTCTCGGGCGGGCGGACGTCGATCGCCTCGTTCTTCGCCGTCGCCGCCGCCGGACAGGTCGTCGCGCTCTTCTTCCAGTCGATCGCGGTGCGCAACGGTATGCCGGCGGCGATCCGCGCGACCACGGCCGAATACGCCACCGGCGACTGGACCCGGCGCTCCGCCGCCATGACCACCGCCGCGATGGCGGAAGCCGCCAACCAGTATGCCGACGTGGTGCTGATCGGCGCGCTGGCCGGTCCGGTCGCCTCGGCCGGCTATTTCGTCGCGGCGCGCATCGCCAGCGTCTTCCCGATGCTGACCTCGGGCCTGCACAACTATTCCGCCTCGCGGATCGCCGAACTCTACTACGGCGGCCGCGCCCACGAGCTGCAGCGCCTGCTCACCCGGGTGATGATGCTGGCGTTGGCGCTGGTCGGCGCGCTGGTGGCGGTGATCGTCTTCGCCGGGCCGTGGCTCCTGTCGCTGTTCGGCGAGGCCTATCGCGACGAGTTCCTCATCCTCCTGGTGCTCGCCGGCGTCGCCGCCTTCACCACGCTGATGGGGCCGGGCAGCATGATGATGCTGACCATGGGGCGGGAGAAGCTCTATCTGAAGCTGGTGGTCGGGGCGCTGGCGGTGCGGGTCGCCGCCCTCGTCGCGCTGGTGCCGACGATGGGCATCCTCGGCGCGGCGATCGCCGTCGGCATCGCCATCGGGCCGTTCTCGGCCCTCGTCGCCTATCTGTGCGCCCGCGACACCGGCGTCGATCCGAGCGCCCTGGCGATCGTTCGAAATCGTTCGGACGCGTAACCTCTTCGTTAGGGTTTACGCACGTTCGTAAATGCCGAAACAGTTGTTTTTGGCCGTCTTTTTACCTCTGCCGCCGAGAATTCCCCGCGGAGGTACGAAGACATGTCCGAGATCACCAGCAGTATCGCCCAGACGACCTACGTCCCCGGCGCATCGACACGAGTCGACAGCGAACGGCACGTGCATCGCCCCGGGACGATCCGGCTCGGCGGGCTGCCGATCACCGTGGTCGATCGGGCGGAAGCGGCCCGACGCATGGTCGACGACGCGCTGGCGCGGCGCGGCACCGGCCTGCCGCCGCAGTATCTCACCTCCGCCAACGGCCAGGTTCTGGTCGAGTGCGCGCGCGACGCGAAGATCCGCGACCTCTTCCTCGAAGCCGACGCCATCCATGCCGACGGCATGCCGATGGTCTACGCCTCCTGGCAGATGGCGACCACGCCGCTGCCGGAACGGGTCGCCACCACCGATCTCGTCCACGACGTGATGAAGCTCTCCGCCGGCGCCGGCCTGCGCTCGTTCCTGCTCGGCGCGACGGCGGAGGCCAATGCCGCCGCGGTCGCCAATCTGCGCGCCCTCTATCCGGACGTACCGGAGATCGACGGGCGCGACGGTTATTTCTCCGAGGAGGAAGAAGCCGCCGTCTGCGAGGCGGTGAACGCCTTCGCCCCCGACGTTCTGTGGCTCGGTCTCGGCGTGCCGAAAGAACAGGCTTTCGTGGTGCGCAATCGCCATCGCCTGACCCGCGTCGGCGTGATCAAGACCTCCGGCGGGCTCTTCGACTTCCTGTCGGGCCAGCGGGCGCGGGCGCCGAAGCTGGTTCAGACGCTCGGCTTCGAATGGGCGTGGCGGGCGATGCTCGAACCGCGCCGGCTCGGCAAGCGCTATCTCGACACCAATTTCGCGGCGATCCGCCTTCTCCTGACCGAGACCGACTGACGATGAAGCGACGCGCCTTCCTCGCCCGATCGATCTTCGCCGCGGTGACCCTCGCCGCGGCGTCGGCCTCTGCCGAGGAGACGACATCGGCGGCGACCTGCACGACGATCCATCCCGAACTGGCGCGCGGCTTCTCGCTCACCGGCTGGTTCGACGAACCGGTGGCGCGGCCGCCGGATCTCGTCCGTCTGCGCGCCCTGGCGCGGCGCGGCTTCACCCACG
Source organism: uncultured Alphaproteobacteria bacterium (assembly GCA_937873675.1). Classification (GTDB taxonomy): domain Bacteria; phylum Pseudomonadota; class Alphaproteobacteria; order Rhizobiales; family Ancalomicrobiaceae; genus CALBKH01. The sequence continues at coordinate 26,740 of CALMYM010000411.1, forward strand.
TGCGCCTGCCGGTGGCGGCGGAGAGCGTCATGACGCGCTTCTCGTCGCGGACCGAGATCGCGGCGCGGCGCCGCGCGATCGGCACCGGGCTCGATGCGCTGGCGGCGGCGGGACTCGCCGTCGTCGTCGACCTGCACGGCGGTGATCGCCTCGGCGACCTCTTCCGACGCGACCCGAAGGCGGCACGCGAGGCGGTGATCGAGGCGTGGGGCGTGCTCGGGCCGCTGGTCGAAGCGCGGGTGGCGCGCAAGGTGTCGGCGGAAGTGCTCAACGAGCCGCCGCTCGACGACGCGGCGTGGCGTCCGATGCAGGCGGCGATCGTCGCGGCGATGCGGCGCGAGATGCCGACGGCGACCTTCGTCGTCTCCACCGGCGGGCCGCAGCGCGTCGGGCACCTGACCGCCTCGGCACCGATCGCCGATCTCAACACCGTCTACGCCGTCCACTACTACGACCCGATGGTCTTCACCCATCAGGGGGCGGACTGGATCCGGCCCGATCCGATCGGTTGGCTGCACGACGTGCCCTTCCCGATCCGGGCGGGCGATCCGAGGTTCGCCGCTCTGCTCGCCTCGTTCCGCGCCACCGGTCCGAAGCGGGTCGCCGACTATCTGGCGAGCCTTTCGGGCCGCTCCTTCGGCGTCGCCGGCATCGAGCGCGACATGCGGGCGCTCGGCGCCTGGAGCCGGGCTCACGGCCGCGCCGTGGTGATCGGCGAATTCGGCGTCTATCGCGACCATGCCGCACCGGCCGACCGGGTGGCGTGGCTCGCGGCGGTGAGCGCCGCGGCGGCGAAGAACTGCATCGGCTGGACCCATTGGGAGTACCGCGACGGCTTCGGGTTCGTCGACGCGACGAGCGGTGACGCCGACGAGGCGGTGCTCTCCGCCCTCTTCGGACGGCGAAGCGGCGGGGGGGCGCCCCGGGCGGGAGGACGGGCGCGGGGCGGAGGACGTGCGGGGGGACGGCCCGCGCGGCGGGGGGGACGAGGGGAGCGAACGGGCCCGGCGGAGCGGTGGGCTGGTTCCATCCGGCGACCGGTGGGCGTGGCGTGGTCGTCGTCGGCGCACACGGCTACGAAGACCTCTGCTCACGCGTCACGCTGCGCGGCCTCGCCGACGGGCTCGCCGCGGCGGGCCTTCCGACGCTCCGGATCGATCCGCGCGACACCGGCGACGCCGCCGATCTTCCCGCCGGCGCCGATCGGGTGGCCGCCTGGACCGCCGACACGATCGCCGCGGTGCGCTGGATGCGCGACACGGTCGGTGTCGGTGAGATCGTCCTCGTCGGGCTGCGGGTCGGGGCGCTCGTCGCCGCCGCCGCGGCACTCGACCTCGGCGACGTCGATCGGCTGGTGCTGCTGGCGCCGCCGGCGAACGGCCGCGCGCTCCGGCGCGAACTCTCCATCCTCGCCCGGCTGGTCGACGGCATGGGCGCCGGCACCCACGACGACGGGGCGATCGAGATCGCCGGGTTCCGTCTCGACGCGGCGACGCTCGGGCGGCTCGAAGCGATCGATCTCACCGCCCTCCTCCGCGCCCCGGCGCGCGACGTGCTGCTGGTCGGCGAAGTCGGCGCCGCGCCCTTCGGCCGTCTCGTCACGGCGCTGGAGACGACCGGCGCGGCGGTCTCCACCCTGCCCTTCGAGGGCTATGCGCGGATGATGTGCGATCCGACCGCCTCCGAGCCGGCGGTGGAGATGGCGGCCGCGCTGATCGAACGGCTCGCCCGTGGTCTTCCCGCGACCACGGGGGCGCCGGGGAAACTCCCCCCGGGGCGCCCTCCCGCCGAGGGGTGGGGCGAGGAACGGTTCGTCTTCGGCGACGGGCTCGCCGGCGTGCTCTGTCTGCCGACGGCGCCAGCCACGCCGCGGCGCACGGCGATCTGGCTCAACTCCGGGCGCAACCACCACATCGGTTGGGCGCGCCAGACGGTCGATCTGTCACGGCGGCTGGCGCGGTCGGGCGTGGCGGTGCTGCGCATGGATCTCGCCGGCATCGGCGACAGTCCGGCCCATGCCCACACCCCGCCGACGGCGCTCTATCACGACGTCGGCAAGGCCGACGTGGTGGCGGCGATCGAAGAGATGGCGCGGCGCGGCCTCGGTCGGCCCTGGGTGATCGGCGCCTGCTCGGGCGCCTATCAGGCCTTCCACACCGCCGTCGACGATCCGCGCATCGCCGGTATCGTGTTGATCAATCAGCTGTGTTTCGTCTGGGACGCGAGCTATGCGGTGCATCTGTCGGCGTGGATGAAGGCGCGGCCGCACGAGTTCGAAGCGGACGCCAAGCGCGCCGAGGAGAGCGATGGCGACGTGGGGCGCAGCGGCCCGGCGGCGCTCGCGTGGCGGCTCGCCAAGCGCGGCGTCCGTATCGGCCTCGACGCCTATCGCCGGCTGCGGGCCGGCGGTACGGCCGGTCGCCCCGGTCCGATCGAGAGCGGCTTCCGGGCGCTCTCGGCGCGCGGCGCCGGCGTGTCGATCGTCCTTTCGGAGGGCGACAAGGCGGTCGGCGAACTCGAACTCCACACCGGTCGCGACGGCGAACGCATCGCCGATCTGCCGGGCGTCGAGATCGTCGTCATCCCCGACGCGGATCATTCGCTGACGCCGCTCGCGGCGCGCGAACAGTTGGGCAACCACCTCGTGGCGCGGCTGGCCGGCGCGGACGGTGATCATGGCCGCCGGCTCTTCCATCCCGCGACCGAGGACCACGAGGACGGCGACCACGTGGTGACGCCGTCGAGCTTCGCGGCGGCGGCGCGGGCGGTGTTCGCCCGCGGCATGACCACCTGACCCCCGACCCGCGAAGTCGCCTCACGCGCCGTTGCCGCCGCCCTTGGGGCGAGCCATGCGGAAGAGTTCGGTGACGTGGAGGAAGTCGGAATAGCCGCAGCGGGCGATGGTGCCGGCACGCACCATGTCGAAGCGGCCGTCGACGAGACAGTCGTCGGCGATGTGGACGCCGACCACTTCGCCGAAGACGACGTGATTGCCGGTCGCCCGCCCGTCCACCGTCTTCGGATCGAGGATCTCGGTCACCCGGCATTCGAGCGCGGCCGCCGCCTCGGCGACCCGCGGCGGACGCACCAGTCGCGACGCCTCGCGCGTCAGACCGACGTGGTCGAATTCGCTCACCCCCCGCGGCAGCGGCGCCGAACTCTCGTTCATCTCTTCGCGCAGGTCGAAACCGGCGAGGTTGACGACGAATTCGCGCGTCTCGGCGCAGGCCGCCACCGTGTCCTTCCAACCGTCGGAAGAGAACATCACCATCGGCGGCGCGGCGCAGATCGCGTTGAAATAGCTGTAGGGCGCGAGATTGACGCGACCGCCGGCGTCGATGGTCGAGATCCAGGCGATCGGGCGCGGCGCGACGATCGCCTTGAACGGATCGATGGCGAGGCCGGGCAGCCCGTCGGCGACGGCGTAGAACATGGGCCTCAGGCGCTCCACTCGGTGACGATGTCCTCGAAGCCGGGGCGCGGCCGGTCGACCGGCGGCACCGTCGGCGTGCCGATGGCGATCAGGCCGGCGATGCGCTCGCCCGCCTTCGCGCCGAGGATGGCGGCGGCCTCGGCGTCGTAGCAGCACCAGCCGGAGAGCCACTGGCCGGCATAGCCGAGGGCGTGGACGGCGAGCAGCAGATTCATGCAGGCGGCGCCGACCGAGAGCTCCTGTTCCCAGACCGGGACCTTGAAGTGCTCCTGGGTGCGGGCGATCACCCCGACGGTGAGCGGCACGCGCTGGAACCGGGTGACCTCGAACTCGGCTTTCTCGGCCGGGACGTCCGGGAACCTGGCCCGGTAGAGCGGTTCGAGTCGCTCATCGAGAGCGGCGCGATCGGGGCCGCGATAGAGGACGAAACGCCAGGGCGTCAGTTTGCCGTGGTCGGGCACGCGGGCGGCGACGGCGACGATACGGCGGATCTCGGCCTCGCTCGGGCCGGGTTCGGCGAGCTGGGCGGCGGCGATGGTACGGCGGGTCTCGAGCAGTTCGAGCGCGTCGGGCATGGGGTCCTCGGGGCGACGTGGATCGGGTCGAGGCGAGAGGGAAGCCGCATCGACCGGCCCTGTCAACGCCGGTCGATGCGATCGCCGCGACGAGGTTCGACTTGAAATCGCCACCCTTCTCGGGTTCCAGTTCGGTCGGGGACGAGTCGAGGCGCGGAAGCGCCCGATCCGCGCTGCCCGAGAGGAACCATGGTTCGTGATCTTTTCCGTCGGAGTTGCCGTTTCGTCGCGTCGGTGACGACCGCGCGGGCGCGTCGGCTTTCGACCGTTCTCGTCGCCGCCGCGCTCGGCGTGGCGCCGCTCCCCGCCTTCGCCCAGGCGCCGGGACAGCCGCTGACGCTCTCGCCGCCGCCGATCGAGCCCATTCCCTATGCGCCCAATCCGCCGCCGGGGCCGCCCCTGGCGCTGCCGGCGCCGTCCGGCGGGCCGGGTTCGACCGGACCGGCGGCCGTCGGCGATGCGGCGCGGACGCTGCGCGCCAACCTGAAGCTGGCGGCGCTCGTCACCGAAGAGAGCCAGCCGATCCGCTCCGGGCTCGTCTGGCGCATCTTCAAGGAGAACGAGAAGACCAACGCCGACGACCGGCTCCAGGCGGTCGCCACCGCCTCCGGCGGCGACGCGGAGTTCCGGCTCGAGCCGGGCTCCTACCTCGTCCACGCCGCCTATGGCCGCGCCGGCGCCACCACCCGGGTCACGGTGGAGGCCGACAAGCTGCGCAAGGAGACGGTGATCCTCAACGCCGGCGGCCTCCGGCTGTCGGCGCTCGGCGTCGGCGACCAGCAACTGCCTGCCGACAAGATCAGCTTCGACGTCTATTCGCGCGACGTCGACCAGCGCGGCGAACGTCAGGCGCTGGTCACCGGCGCCAAGCCCGGCGGCATCATCCGCCTCAACGCCGACACCTATCGGGTGGTCGGCCACTACGGCGACCTCAACGCCGTGGTGCGCGCCGAGATCCACGTCAATCCGGGCAAGCTCACCGAGGCGACGGTCTACCACAAGGCGGCCCAGGTGACGTTGAAGCTGGTCAACGAACCGGGCGGCGAAGCACTGGCGAACACCTCGTGGATGGTGCTGACGCCGTCCGGCGACATGGTGACCGAGAGCGTCGGCGCCTTCCCGACCATCGTGCTCGCCGAAGGCGACTATGCCCTCGTCGCCAAGAACCAGGATCGCATCTTCACTCGCAACTTCACGGTCCAGCCCGGCTTCGATCGCGAGATCGAGGTGGTCGCCTTCGACCAGCCGGCGAAACCCTGACGGCCAGGAGGCGATGCACCGATGAGCGAGACCTCTCCGCCGTCGCCGACCGCATCGCTCGGGCGATCGACCCCGAACCCGTCTCCCCTCCCCCCGACCCCTCCCCCGCCGCCGTCGGCCTTCGCCCGCGCCTGGCGCTGGCTGTTGCCGCTCGGACTGGCCGTCGCCGCGGCGGCGCTGGGTCTCGGGGTGTTCGACACGTCGGCGGCCTCGGCCTGGATCTTCGTCGCCGGCTGCCTCGTCGGACTCGTCGGTCTGGCGAGCCTCGCCAATCACCTCTTCGACCTCGGGCGGCGCGAAGTGCGCGAACTCGAACAACGGCTCGAGAACGAACTCGACAGACGCGGAAACGGACGGACATGAACCACGACAGCTACGCGGACGCCTACATCGTCGACATCCTGCGCTCGGTGAAGACCATCGCGGTGGTCGGCGCCAGCCCCAACGAAATGCGCCCCTCCTTCGGCGTCACCCGTTTCCTGAAGGCCAAGGGCTACGACGTGGTGGCGATCAATCCCGGCCACGCCGGCGGCGAGATCGCCGGTTGCCCGGTCTTCGCCTCGCTCGCCGAGGTGCCGCAGGCGATCGACATGGTCGACGTGTTCCGCAACTCCGATGCCGCCGGCGAAGCGGTCGACGAGGCGATCGCCATCGGCGCCAAGGTGGTGTGGCTGCAACTCGGCGTGCGCAACGACGCGGCGGCGGCGCGGGCGGAAGCGGCGGGCCTGAAGGTCGTCATGAATCGCTGCCCCAAGATCGAGATCCCGCGTCTCGGGCTGTGATGCTCGGCCGATGAAATTCGGACTCGTCCGAATTTCATCGGCATTACGGCCCGACCGGCCGACGCCCGTTCGGGCTCGCCTTCACCGACGAAGTTTCGAAGAGGTCG
>CALMYM010000412.1 GCA_937873675.1 uncultured Alphaproteobacteria bacterium
GTGGTGATGAAGTTGATCGCGCCGAGGATCGACGAGGCGCCGGCGATGTGCAGCGCCAGGATGCCGAAGTCGACCGCCGGACCGGGGTGGCCGGCCGACGAGGAGAGCGGCGGATAGGCGGTCCAGCCGCCGCCGAAGCCGTTCGACCCCGGCGGGCCCTGGACGAACATCGACATCACCAGCAGCATCAGCGCCGGCGGCAGGAGCCAGAACGAGATGTTGTTCATGCGCGGGAACGCCATGTCCGGCGCTCCGATCATGATCGGCACGAACCAGTTGCCGAAGCCCGTCAGCGCCGGCATCACCAGGAAGAACACCATGATCAGGCCGTGGCCGGTGGTGAACACGTTGAACTGGTGGGTGTCGTGGAAGAACTGGACGCCCGGGTTCTGCAGCTCCATGCGGATGCCGATCGACAAGAGGCCGCCGATGACGCCGGCGACCAGCGCGAAGATCAGATAGAGCGTACCGATGTCCTTGTGATTGGTGGACATGAGCCAGCGCCGCCACCCGGTCGGGTGGTCGTGGTGATGCGCGTGGGCTTCAATCGATTCGGTCTCGGAATAGGCGTGAACGTGAGCCATCGGAGGTCCCTCGGGCGCGAGCGACGGGGGCGTCTTCGCCTCGCCGCCGCGTGTGTCTTGATCAGCGGGCGGCGAGACGGGTCGGGTCGCTTTCGGCGTCGACCGCGGCGGCGAGCTGGCGATAGGCGGCGTCGAGGTCCGTCTTGGCGGTCTTCGCCCAGGCGTCGAACTTGTCCTGCGTCACCACGTTGACCGCGATCGGCATGAAGGCGTGGTCGCGCCCGCACAGTTCCGAACACTGGCCGTAGAACACGCCGGTCTTCTCGGCCTTGAACCAGGTCTCGTTGAGCCGGCCCGGATTGGCGTCCATCTTCACGCCGAACGCCGGCAGCGCCCAGGAATGGATGACGTCGGCGCCGGTGAGCTGCAGGCGGACGACCTTGCCCACCGGAACGATCACTTCGTTGTCGACGGCGAGGAGACGCGGCTGGCGCACCGGATCCTTGCGCTTGGCGTCGTCGAGCATCACCGAGTCGAAGGAGACCGCCTTCTTCTTGTCGTCGACGAGGTCGGTGTACTCGTAGCCCCAGTACCACTGGTAGCCGGTGACCTTGATGGTCACGTCGGCCGGCGGCACCACCATCTGCAGATAGAGCAGACGGAAGGACGGGATCGCCAGCGCCACCAGGATGAGGATGGGCACCACGGTCCAGGCGATCTCGAGCCCGGTGTGGTGCGTGGTCTTCGAGGGAACCGGGTTGGCCTTGGCGTTGAACCGCACGATCACCCAGATCAGCAGGCCGAGCACGAACAGCGTGATCGGAACGATGATCCAGAAGGTGAAGGCGGCGAAGCTCTCGATCCGGTCGTGCACCGCCGAGGCGCCGGGCTGGAGCCCCATCTGCCACGGCACCGGCTGGGATGCCGCGGCGAGCGACGTCGAGGCGGCGAGCCCGGTGACGGTGGCGAGCGCGCCGACGAGCGCGCGGGCAGGCGAGGCGACGGACGGCACTGTCGTCTTCGAAATCATGTTTCGAGACCCCTTTCCTCATCCGTCACCCGCTCGGCCGGTGAGCGCGAGGCGACGGTCGGCTTCCCCCTCGGGACCGTCGGTCCGTCGAAACGCCATCGTTTCGCTCGCCGATCGGTCGATCTCAGTACGATTCCGCACTGCGACATCCCGCCCCATCATAATTGATGTAGATCAAGGACAGACACAGGATGTGCACAGCTCGCGATCGTCCGCAACCACCCCGTGGGGATGAACTGCGACATTTCATCCCCCCTTCGTGCCAATTCGGCCGGCCTGCCCGAGGAACGCCACGATCCCGCGCGACGAACGCGGCGGTGCATTTCGTCGCGCGACGGCGGATTCGCTTCCACCCTCTGGTCTCCACTCCGCGGCTCGGGCAGGGTCGGGCGAGAGGGGGGCGAGACGATTCGTCGCGCCCCCACGAAGCCCGGAGAATTATTAGGGTTTTTGCATGAATCGGTCGCCGGGGCCCCCGGCCGCAAGGAGTGAGACGATGACCCATCCGACGATTTCGCCGCGCCGTGCCGGCTTCGCTCTCGCCGTCGGCGCAGGCCTGGCGGCGGCGATCGCCGCGACGCCGGCCGTCGCTCAGGGCGCGGTCAAATCGCAACATGCGGACTGGCAGATTCGCTGCGACACGCCTCCGGGAGCGAAATCGGAGCAGTGCGCCCTCATCCAGAACGTCACCGCCGAAGACCGCCCCAACGTCGGCCTCTCGGTGATCGTGCTCAAGACCGCCGACAAGAAGCAGCGCATCCTGCGCGTGCTCGCCCCTCTCGGCGTGCTGCTGCCCTCCGGCCTCGGCCTCAAGGTCGACCAGACCGACGTCGGTCGCACCCCCTTCGTGCGCTGCCTGCCCAACGGCTGCGTCGCCGAGGTGGTGATGGACGACAAGCTCGCCGATCAGCTGAAGAAGGGCACCACCGCGACCTTCATCGTCTTCCAGACCCCGGAAGAGGGCATCGGCATCCCGATTGCGCTGAAGGGCTTCACCGAGGGCTTCGACAAGCTGCCGTGACCGACGAACCCGCCGTCGTCGCCGTCACCACCGCGGACGTCGCCGAAGACGGGGCGCTCCGTGATGCCCTCGTCGACCTGAACAACGCCCATGCCGTCGCGTTGTCGTGGCTCGAACGGGAGCGATTCGGCCGGCTGGTGGCCGAGGCCCTCGCCGCGATGCGCATCCGGGACGGCGATGCTCTGCCCCCCGCCCTCCGCCATGACTCCCA
>CALMYM010000413.1 GCA_937873675.1 uncultured Alphaproteobacteria bacterium
AGCGACGGCGCGCTCGGAGACCTCGCCGGCGACGACGAGCGGATCGAGCGACAGCACGGTCGCCACCAGACGACCGTCGCCGAGCGCCTGGCCGCGTTCGACCGGGATCTGGTCGACGATGCCGGCGATCGGCGTGACCAGCGACTTCTTGTCGACCTCGACGCGGGCGATCTCCAGTGCCGCGGCGGCGGCTTCGACGGCGACGCGCGAGGCGGAGAGGTTGAGGCGCGGGTTGGCGCCGGTCTCGGTCAGGCGCGCGGCGGCATCGTATTCGGCCCGGCGCTGAGCGTACTGGGCCTCGGCCTGCTTGAGTGCGGCGGCGCGGCCCTCGTCGGCGAGACGGGCGACGACGGTGCCGGCGGGAACGGTCGAGCCCTTGGCGACCGGCAGGTCGTCGACGATGCCGGGTCCGCGGGTGCTCACCGCCACCGTCTTGTTGGCTTCGGTGCGGCCGGAGACGATGAGGCTGCGGCGATAGGGTTCGGCGGTGACCTTCACCACGCCGACCTTCTTCATCACCGTCGGAGCGGTCTCGGCGGCGCGCGCCGGGGTGGGCCGCGAGCCGGAGGAGCCGAACTCCCCGAGGCCGATCCACAGGCCGACGGCGCCGAGCACGGCCAGGGCGGCGATCCGATCGAGTTTCGGCCACTTCATGACGGCAGAGACCTTTCGAGCGCAGCGCGATGCCAGTCGGCCGCCTGCGGAGAGAAACAACAGAAGACGATGCGCGAGGGTGGTGCGCGCGGCGTCTCCGCGAGGACGGCGGTCACGGCGATGTCCGCGGCTTCCTCGCCGGGAAAACCGTAGATGCCGGTGGAGATCGACGGAAAGGCGATCGTCTCCAGATGATGCTCGCGGGCGAGGTGCAGCGACGCGCGGTAGCAGCTCGCCAACAGGTCGGCTTCGCCGTGGCCGCCGCCGCGCCACACCGGCCCGACGGTGTGGATCACGTGACGGGCGGTGAGCCGATGACCGCCGGTGATCCGTGCCTCGCCGGTGGGGCAACCGCCGAGAGGGATGCATTCGGCGAGAAGGCCCGGGCCGGCGGCGCGATGGATGGCGCCGTCGACGCCGCCGCCGCCACGCAGCGAGGCGTTCGCCGCATTCACCACCGCGTCGACGGCGAGCGTCGTGATGTCGGCGACGATCACGTCGTAGCGCACCTCGGCGCGGAAGACGGTATGGACCATGGCGTGTGATCCGTCCTGTCGAACACTCGTACGACGAACCTGACTTAGGTGAGGCACGGCGGCGGGTCGAGGTGTTTTCGTGTTCCCGGTGGCGTTTCGTCGCGGCGAGACGAAATCATGCAACACATCAGAAATTACGCATGTCCCGAACCCCTCGATCCTCGTCGTCGGGCTGTCGATGGTCGCAAGCGTGAATTCGCTAGCAGGATCCACTCGCGAATGTGTCGATCGTATGTATTCGCTGTCATGTCCGAGAATGGGAAGCCGTGAAGCGGCCGTTGGACTTCTTCAGAGAGGACCAACTCTGGTGCGATACCTCATCACTACGGATTTTTCGCGACGATCGAACTCCGGGCGATGAAAACGCGACGGGAGTACGTGGCCTTACGCAAGGGGCGTTTTTGATTCACGTCAAAGGCAGAGACGGGAAACTGGTTCTAACCATCGAAGGAGGCGGCACGAGGGGTGCCGCAGGGCGGAGGTTCTCCTCGGGACGCCGCCGGGTTGCGGAGGGTCGCACGCATGTGGAAGGTCGCCATTCTCGTCTGGATCCTGATCGGTGTCGTGGGCGCCGGCGCCGCGCTCCTGGTCGTGCTCGCCGTTCCGTCGCTTTCGGCCAACGCCATGAAGCTGCTGCCGATCGTGTCGATCGCCGGCTTCGTCGTCACGATCCCGATCTCGATCGTGATCGCCAAGATGATCCTCGCCCAGACCAAGGGCGCCTGACGGGCTCGTCCGTTCGCGCGGAGCACCGGCCGCGGTGGGGTGATCCTCGCCGCGGGTCGTGTGCGTTTCATATCATGAAGGTCCGCCCGAGCCCGAGGAACGGAAACGGGGGGCCTCAACTCCGATCGGCCGAATCGGGTCGGCCGCCATCGGTCGCGATCTGATGGCCGTGAGTGGCGCCGGCGTCGTGATCGCGGACCACTCGGAGCGGTATCGGGAACGGCGGTCTCGGCCGGATGGTGTCGTCGGGCGGGTCGCCGAAGAGCCGGCGCAGACCACGGACGACGGACGCGGCGGCGAAATTGGCCTTCGACTTCCAGGTTTCATAGGCGCGCTTGTTGGCGTGCGGCAGCGCGGTCGACGGGATCGGGCAGCCGAGGAAGCCGCAGATCTCGGCCCATCCGTCGCCTTTCGTGAAATCGAGGACGAGGATGTCGTCCGGCCGATCGGCGAAATGAGCGAAGACCTCTTCGTTGTGACGACGGTAGCGCGCCAGGGCGACGTCTTCGTAGCCTCCCGGCGCGCCGTGGCCGTAGACGAGCTTCTGCATCCGATCGGGCAGCACGCCGAGATGGTTGACGACGCTGCGCAGCCACGGGGCTTCGTCGCGGATGGTCATGATGAAACGGCTGCCGGGATAGTCACGATCGAGTTCGCGGAACAGCAGCGGCCAGGGATTGTCTTCGAAGGCGTCGAACTGCGCGACCATCTCGTGGACCGGTCGCAAGTCGCTTCTGCGGATCGGTCCTATCAGATGATAACGCACGCCACAGACGCGGTATCCCAAGACACGCAGTGCATCTCGGATCGTCGACGTTCCCGTCTTCTGGAACCCGATGCAGAAGATCTTGCCATCGAAACGCTTCGGCTCTTCCTGTCGATCCGACACCGGACGGCGATCCTCCGCGAAGCCCTTCGGGCGCGACCATACCTCGGAGCTTTCGCGTCGAGCAATCTCGTCGGTCTGTCCTTCGCCGTCTGGCGGTGCGGCGGAACCGCGCGCTGTCGCCCGCCTCGACGTCCGGTCACCGCGGTATCGGCGGCCTCGCGGCGACGCTTCGGGTCGAGGGCACCGCAGAGCAGGCAGGAGTGGTCCGGATCGTTTCGCGACGACGGTGTGATACGATCGCGCCTCCGCGAGGTTCGGACGCGGCGTCCCGGAGCGACGTCATGACGAGAGACCGGAAGTCGTACCCTGCCGGAGAGGAGGCGCGGTGATGAGCGCGTCGCAGGCGCCCACAGCCATCGATTTCAAAGCGGTGGCCGATCGATTGCTGCCCGCCGGATCGAGCTACGACAGCTGCCTCGCCTGCGGCCTGTGCTCGTCGGGATGTCCGGCGTCCGGCCTCGAAGGCATGGATCCGCGGCGGTTCATCCGCATGGCGGTGCTCGGTCTCGACGAGGAGCTGACCTCGACGCCGTGGATCTGGACCTGCACCCAGTGCAAGCGCTGCGCCCAGGTCTGTCCGATGAACATCGACGTTTCGGTGCTGGTCGGCCACGCCCGCTCACAGTGGCCGGAAGAGAAGAAGCCGCGCGGCATCGTCCGCTCCTGCCAGGCGCAGACGCTGTCGGATTCGACGTCCGCCATGGGCGTGAGCCCCGAGGACTTCGTCGAGATCGTCGAGGAGACGGCCGAGGAGCTGCGCCGCGACGACCAACGTTTCGCGAAGATCGAGGTGCCGATCGACAGGAAGGGCGCCTTCTTCTTCATCAACCAGAATTCGCGCGAACCTGCCGCCGAACCGGAAGAGATGCGGCCGCTGTGGAAGCTCCTCGACCATGTCGGCGCCGACTGGACCTATGGCTCGAGCGGCTGGGCGGCGGAGAACTTCTGCATGTTCTCCGGCGACGACGCGGCCTGGAAGGCGATGGTCGAGAAGCGGGTCGACGCGGTCAACGCACTCGGCTGCAAGGTCTGGATCAACACCGAATGCGGCCATTCCTTCTACACGCTGTGGAAGGGGGTCGAGCGCTTCGGGCTGAAGCCGAATTTCGACTACGCCAGCCTCGTCACCTACTACGCCCAGTGGATTCGCGAGGGCAAGCTGCCGGTCGATTCCCGCTGGAACACCAGGGGCATCCGGTTCACCCTCCAGGACCCCTGCCAGCTGGTGCGCAAGTCGATCGGCGACGCGGCCGCCGACGATCTCCGCTTCGTCGCCAAGACGCTCGTCGGCGAGGAGAACTTCGTCGACATGCAGCCCTGCCGCAGCGCCAACTATTGCTGCGGCGGCGGCGGTGGTTTCCTCCAGGCGGGGATGAACGAGTTGCGCCACGCCTACGGCAAGCGCAAGTTCGACCAGATCGAAGCGACCGAAGCCACCTACGTGCTCACCCCCTGCCACAATTGCCATTCGCAGATGGAGGACCTCGCCCATCACTACGGCGGGACCTATCGGGTGGTGCATTTCTGGACCCTGATCTGCCTGTCGCTCGGCATCCTCGGGCCCGACGAACGCAAGTATCTCGGGCCGGATCTCCGTGACCTGGGGCTGCCGCAATGACCCATGACGCGGATGTTCTGATCATCGGCGGTGGTGTCACCGGCTGCGGCATCCAACGCGATCTGGCGCTGCGCGGCATCCGCTCCATTCTCATCGACAAGGGCGATCTCAACGCCGGTGCTTCCGGTGGCAATCACGGCCTGCTGCACAGCGGCGGACGCTACGCCGCGAGCGACACCGAGACCGCCGCCGAATGCCGGATCGAGGGCGACATCCTCAAGCGCGTGGCGCCTCGGGCGATCGACGACTGCGGCGGCCTGTTCGTCGCGGTCGAGGGCGACGACGCGGGCTTCGCTGAGCGGTTCGGCGAGCGTTGCGCCGCCGCCGGCATCGACTGCACGCCGCTTTCGGTCGACGACGCCCGGCGGATGGAGCCGGCGATCTCGGAGCGCGCCTTCGCCGCCTATGCCGTCCCGGACGCCTCGGTCGACCCGTTCCGCCTGACCATCGAACAGGTCGCCGACGCGCGCCGTCTCGCCGACAGCGTCTTCCTGCCCCACACCGAGGTCGTCGGCTTCGACATCGACGGTGGTCGGATCGTCGCCGCCCGCTGCCGCGACACCAAGTCCGGCGAGGTGCGGATCATCCGCGCCCGCCAGTTCGTCAACGCCGCCGGAGCCTGGTCGATGACGGTGGCGCGGCTCGCCGGCTGCGACGACGTCCACGTGGTCTATTCCAAGGGGACGCTGGTCATCGCCAACACCCGGCTGACGCGCCGGGTCGTCAATCGCCTGCGGCCCTCCGGCGACGGCGACATCCTGGTGCCCGGCGGCACCGTTTCCCTGCTCGGCACGACGTCGGACACGATCGCCGACCTCGACGTCGTCAGGCCGACGCCGGAGGAGGTCGACCGCAACATCGACGAGGGCGCGGCCTTGATCCCGGCGCTCGCCCACACCCGCTTCATCCGCGCCTTCGCCGGCGTCCGGCCGCTGTTGCTCCCTTCCGGCGGCATCGGCGCCGACGGCCGCAAGGCGAGCCGCGGCTTCACCCTGTTCGACCATCTCGATCAGGGGCTGGAGAACTTCGCCACCATCGCCGGCGGCAAGCTCACCACCTTCCGCCTGATGGCCGAGCGCACCGGCGACCTCGTCGCCACCCGGCTCGGCAACCGCGAACCGTGCCGGACGGCGGTGGAACCGCTGCCGGCGCTCGAGCGGTCGAGCTGGACCGAACCCGGCCACTCGGCGCGGGTGTGGATCGCCGCCAAGAACCCGGCCGACAACATCCTCTGCGAATGCGAGATGGTGCCGAAATCGACCGTCGACGCGGTGTCGGAAGATGCGCCCGGCGCCGAACCGCAGATGCCGCTCAGGGCCATCGGCGTGCGCAGCCGTATCGGCAAGGGCACCTGTCAGGGGTCCTTCTGCTCGCTCCGGGTGACGTCGCATCTCTACGATCGCGGCACCTACGGCGGGCGCGAGGGGCTGGCCCTGATGCGCGACTTCCTCGCCGAGCGCTACAAGGGCACACGGCCGGTGCTGTGGGGGGCGCAGATGCCGCAGGCCGAACTCGCCGAGACGCTCCACTGCGGCTTGTCGGGCCTCGACCTGATCGACGACCACGGAGAGGACGGCGCGCCGTGACCAATCCCGAGCCCCGCCGCATCACGGCCGATGTCGCCATCGTCGGCACCGGCATCGCCGGCTTCGCGGCCGCCGTCTTCTGCCTCGACCGTGGCCTTCGCGCGGTGCAGCTCGGCCACGCCGGGGCGCTCGCCTACACCACCGGCTACTTCGATCTCCTCGGCTACGACCGCGGGCGGCCGATCGAGGATCCCTGGGCGGGGCTCGCCGAACTCGGCCGGACATGGCCGGACCATCCGCTCGCCCGCCTGCCCCGGGAGACGGTCGAGCGCGCCCTGCACCGGTTCACCGAGGCGATCACCGACCTCGGCATCGCCTATGTGCCGCCGGGGCCGACCAACGTCCGGGCGCTGCTGCCGACCGGCCTCGCCAAGACGACCCTGAGCATTCCGGCGACCATGGCCGGCGGCGGCGCGGCGCTCGCCGCGAAGAAGAAGACGGTGATCCTCGATCTCGTCGGCATGGTCGGCTTCAGCGCCAAGGAATTCGTCGCGAATTTCACCGCCGATTGGCCGGGGCTGACGTCGGCGCGGATCGGCTTTCCCGACCTCGACAGCGGCGCCGAGGCCTACCCGGAAGTGATGGCGCGAGCGCTCGAGGTCCGCGCGACGCGCGAGCGGCTGGCGGAGCGGATCCGGGCGGTGGTCGGTGGGGCCGAATGCGTCGGCCTGCCGGCGATCCTCGGCGTCCACGCCCCCGACCGTGTCCATGCCGCGATGGAAGAGCTCGTCGGTCTGCCGATCTTCGAGATCCCGACGATGCCGCCCGCCGTGCCGGGCCTGCGTCTGCGCGAGCTGCTCGAACAGGGGATGCCGGCGCGCGGAACGACGCTCGTCTCCCAACACAAGGCGGCCCGCGCCGAGCTGCGGCCGGACCGGATCGACCTCCACTACCGCGACAATTTCGGCGAGGTGGTGGTCGAGGCGGCGACGGCGATCCTGGCGACCGGGCGCTTCCTCTCGGGCGGCCTGGCGGCGGAGCGGACGGGGGTGCGCGAAACCCTCTTCGACCTTCCGGTCGAGCAACCGGCGACGCGGGGCGAGTGGCACCGCGACGACTGGTTCGACCCGCGTGGCCACGCGATCAATCGCGCCGGCCTCCTGGTCGACGACGCGTTCCGGCCACTGGGCTCGGACGGGTCGCCGGTTCATCCTCGGCTGTTCGCGGCCGGGGCGATCCTGGCCGGCCAGGACTGGGTTCGCCAGCGCTGCGGCGCCGGACTGGCGATCGCCACGGCCCGGGCCGCCGTCGAGGGCGCGGCGCGGGCGTCGGGGCGATAGGCGAGGGCGCCGGGACGGCGACGTCGGCGAGGGAAGACACGGGACCGAGCTCCGGTCGGGGGGAGGTGTCGTACTCGAACGAAGCCTGCCGACGGAGACGCGGCTTTCGGTGCGCGCGGTTCCGGTCTAGGTTCGTCCCGGCTTTCTCATTCCGAGATCCCCGTCGTTCGGGGCCACGGTTGCGAGGATCGCGAACGTCGATGCGACTGACCGCCTATTCCAATTACACGCTGCGGGTTCTGATGGTGGCGTCGGCCCGCGGGTCGGCGTTGACGACGATCCAGGACATGGCCGACGGATTCGGCATCTCCAAGGCGCATCTGGTCAAATGCGTCCACCAACTCGGCGCTTGGGGGTATCTGGAGACGGTGCGTGGCAACGGCGGTGGGTTTCGGCTGGCGCGGTCGGCCGAGTCCATTTCGCTCGGCGAGGTGATCCGGCGCACCGAAGACGGTTTCTCGCTCGTCGAATGTTTCGACGAGGACGACAACACCTGCCCATTGGTCGGCCGATGCCATCTGCGCGGGGCGCTGCTTCGAGCGACCGGGGTGTTCTTGGCCGAACTCGACGAGATGACGCTGGCCGACATCTCGGACAATGGTGACGAACTGCTCGCGAGCCTCGATCTCGGGGTCAACGGACCACAGCGGTGCGAGGCGAGACCGGCGGAGTCGAGATCGGCATGATGTCGAGGGCGAGGTCCGCCACGGTCATGCGGTCCAACTCTTGGCGAAAGGCCGCGTAGGCGCGTTCGCAGGCCCGCCGCAGTCGACAGATGGTGACGATCCGACACTCGCGATCGGTGCGCAGTCTGCACGGAAAGAGGTTCTCTTCCGGTTCGAACAGATCGATGATCTCGGTCAGGCTGATGGTTTCCGGCGAGCGGGCGAGGCGATATCCGCCGTTCCGACCGCGTTTGCCGACCAGGTAGCCGGCCTGCATCAACATGTGACAGGTCTTGAGCACCAGGGCTTCGGCGAGCCCCAGCTCCGTCGCCATCTCGGGCATGGACAGCGATCGGTCCTGTCGACACACCATCAGGATGCGCATGGCTCCGTTGGTTGCGGCATTCATTCGCATGTCACGACACCAAAGATATATTGTTGATAAAACTTATCGGCCTATTCTGTGTCGAACGGCCGCGCCGCGCAATGCGGCAAAACCGAGAGGCTCGGCGGCAACCGTCCCGATCCGTGCTCGCCGTCCGAACCGCCGGACGGATGTCCGGGCCGACGAGGCCGACGCCCGTGCCGCAACACCCGACGAGGAGACCGACATGTTCCAGACCGATCCCGCCTCCCGCGCCCACCGCGGACCCGGCTGCGGTCGCGGCGGCGGCCGAGGCCGCAGAGGGCGCGGCTGCGCCGATCACGGCCCGACGTTCCGCCCGAACGGCCTCCACCCCTTGAGCGAGGCGGCGCACACCGCCGTTCTCGAGGCGCTGGACGACGAACAGAGCGCCTTCGCGCTCTACACGGCGATCCTGGAGCGCTTTCCGCACGCCATGCCGTTCGCCCACATCGTCGAGGCCGAAGAGCGCCACGCGCGGCTGCTCACGTCGATCCTCGAAGCGCACGGTCTCGACGTGCCGGCCAACCGCCATCTCGGCTCGCCGGAGATCCGCGCCGCGGTGCCGGCTTCGCTCGACGAGGCACGTGTGATCGCGGTCGAGGCGGAGATCGACAACATCGCGCTCTTCGTCGATCGATCGTTGCCGATGGCCGCAGGCCACCCGGACGTCGTCGCAGCCTTCGAACGTCTGATGGAGGCGTCCCGTGATCGCCATCTCCCGGCCTTCCGGCGATGGCTCGGCGACGCCGGTGCGACAGGAGGCCGGGCGTGACCGCGATCACCATCCTCGGCTCCGGCTTCTCCGCCCTCACCGCCGCGCGCGAACTGCGCAAACGCGGGGTGAAGGATCCGATCACCCTGATCTCGCCGCGGGCGGACCTGCACTACCTGCCGAGCGTCATCTGGATCCCGACCCACCTGCGCAAGGGAGCGGATCTGAAGATCCCGCTCGGTCATTTCATCGGCAAACACGATCTGACCTTCGTCCAGGCCTCGGTGACCGGCATCGCCGATGGCGGCCGGCGGGTGATCACCGATGCCGGTGAACACACCAACGATCACCTCGTGATCGCCACCGGCGGCCGCTTCATCCGCAAGCTGCCGGGCATCGAGCACGCGCTCGTACCCTGCGAGGGCATCGCGGTGGGCGAGGAGATCGAACGCCGTCTCGACGCGATGACCGGCGGCACCATCGCCATCGGTTTCGCCACCAACCCCAACGAACAGGGCGCCATGCGCGGCGGCCCGATGTTCGAGTTCCTGTTCATCATCGACACGCTGCTGCGCCGGCAGGGGCGGCGGGAGAAGTTCGACATCGTCTTCTTCAACCCGGCCGCGCGGCCCGGCGCCCGCCTCGGCCCGAAAGCGGTCGACGGGCTCCTCGCCGAAATGGCGAAGCGCGGCATCCGCACCCATCTCGGTCACAAGATGGTGCGCTTCGAGGAGAAGAAGGTCGTCACGGAAGGCGGTGAATTCGCCGCCGACCTGATCCTGTTCATGCCCGGCCTCACCGGTCCGGCCTTCCTGCAGAACGCCGACCTGCCGCTGTCACCCGGCGGCATGATCGTCGCCGACACCAGGTGCCGTGTCGAAGGTCGACCGAACACCTGGGTGGTCGGCGATGCCGGCTCCTTCCCCGGCCCCGACTGGATGCCGAAACAGGCCCATCAGGCCGACCTCCAGGCCGCGGCGGCGGCGACCAACATCGCCGCGGTGCTCGCCGGTCGCGAACCGACCGCCGAGTTCAAGCCGGAACTGATCTGCATCGTCGACACGCTCGACGCCGGTATGCTCGTCTTCCGCAACGATCGCTTCAACATCGTCGGACCGAAGATGAAGATCTTCCACTGGCTGAAGCGCATCTTCGAAGGCTACTACCTGCGCACCTTCCGCTGACCCGAGACACGCCCGATCGGCCGGAGATACGATCCCGGCCGATCGGGCACGGTTCCGGGGCCGAGCGCCGCCTCCGGGTCGGCCGCGACGAATTGACACCCTGCTCGGTCTTCTCTGTTCCGGGTGTCCGCGTCGGTTTCGAAAACCAATTCGATTCCAATTGTTTGGGTGATCTCCGAGGCATCGGTCGGGCGCCGCCGTCGGCGAGGCCCGCATCGGAATCGGCCGGACGACCAATTCCTTTATCGAAAATGTATGTTTAAACTTTCCTTTGCCATCGATGTTTGAGGCCGCCGACGGGGTGTGGCTTCGCATCCGGAAAGGACGGGGCTTCCCATGATCGATCCGACATTCGTGGAACTGTCGCGCTGGCAGTTCGCCGCGACGGCGCTCTACCACTTTCTCTTCGTGCCGCTGACCCTCGGCATCTCCTGGCTCCTGGTCATCATGGAGACCGTCTACGTCATGACGGGCAAGGAGATCTACAAGGACATGACCAAGTTCTGGGGCAAGTTGTTCGGCATCAACTTCGCCATCGGTGTCACGACCGGCCTCACCATGGAGTTCGAGTTCGGCACCAACTGGTCCTACTATTCCCATTACGTCGGCGACGTGTTCGGTGCGCCGCTGGCGATCGAAGGCCTGATGGCGTTCTTCCTGGAGAGCACCTTCATCGGCCTGTTCTTCCTGGGCTGGGACAAGCTGTCGAAGCGCAAGCATCTGGCGGTGACCTTCTTCACCGCGCTCGGTTCCAACCTCTCCGCCCTGTGGATCCTCATCGCCAACGGTTGGATGCAGAACCCGGTCGGCTCGGTGTTCTCGCCCGAGACCATGCGGATGGAGATGCGGTCCTTCTCGGAAGTGGTGTTCAATCCCGTGGCGCAGGTGAAGTTCGTCCACACCGTCGCCGCCGGCTACGTCACCGCCTCGGTGTTCGTCATGGCGATCTCCGCCTGGTACATCCTGAAAGGCCGTGACCTCGCCTTCGCTCGGCGCTCCTTCGCCGTCGCCGTCGGCTTCGGTCTGGCGGCGTCGCTGTCGGTGATCGTGCTCGGCGACGAGAGCGGCTACGAGATCGGCGACGTCCAGAAGGTCAAACTCGCCGCCATCGAGGCGGAATGGAAGACCGAAGCCGCGCCCGCCGCCTTCACCGCCTTCGGCTTCCCCGATCAGGAGGCCCGCGAGACGCACGCGGCGATCCGGATCCCCTGGGTGCTCGGCCTCATCGCCACGCGCTCGATCGACAAGCCGGTGATCGGCCTCGCCGACCTCGAGAAGGCGCACGAGGCGCGGATCCGCTCCGGCCGGATCGCCTACGGGGCGCTGCAGAAGATCCGCTCCGGGGACAAGTCGCCGGAGACAAGGTCGACCTTCGAGGCGCACGCCGGCGACATCGGCTACGGCCTGCTCCTGAAACAGTTCGTCGAAGACCCGACGAAGGCCGACGACGCCCAGGTGAAGGCCGCCGCCGCCTCGACCATTCCGACGGTGTGGCCGCTGTTCTGGTCGTTCCGCATCATGGTCGGCCTCGGCTTCCTGATGCTCTTCACCTTCGCCGCCGGCTTCTGGCTCAACGCCACCAGGCGGCTGGAACAGAACCGCTGGTTCCTGGTGCTCGCCGTGGCGATCCTGCCGGCGCCGTGGCTGGCCTGCGAACTCGGTTGGTTCGTCGCCGAATTCGGGCGTCAGCCCTGGGCGATCGGCGAGGTGCTGCCGACCTTCCTCGCCACCTCGAGCCTGA
>CALMYM010000414.1 GCA_937873675.1 uncultured Alphaproteobacteria bacterium
GGGGTTGGGCCGGGCGGGGAGGGGGGGGGCCGCGCGGGGCCCGACCTCGCCCCGCCGGATCGCGGGCGGCGGGCCCGCCGAGGCGAGGAGCCGCGCCCGGATCTTCTCCGGCGAACGCGGCGTGGTCGACGCGGGCGCCGGCCCGCGGCCGACCTTCGCCATGATGCGCGGGAAGCCCGCCGAGCCGAGGATGCCGCTGGCGGCGATGACGCCGCCGATCATCGCCCCGACGATGCCGAGGCTGGCGACGTCGCAGCCGGTGAGATGGAGCCCGTCGATCGGTGTCCGGGCGGTGATCGGATCGCCGCGATAGCGCTCCGGCCGTCCCGCCAGACCGTAGAAGCGGCCCCGCGGATGCGAGGTGAACTGCTCGACCGTCAGCGGTGTCGACAGTTCGGCATAGCGCACCAGCGACGCGAAGCCCGGCACCGCCTTCTCCGCGAGGCCGATCAGGCCGGCGGCGATGCGCTCCTTGAGCGCGACGTAGTCGGCGCCGCGATCACCCCCGGTGGTGCCGCGCCAGGCGTCGAACGCCTCGGGCCGCAGCATGGTGATGATCTCGGCGGTGTGGAACCGGTCGTCGCCCGACTTGGCCGAAGGGAACGACAGATAGGCGTGACGCGGCGCGCCGGCCATCACCTCCGCCGTGTGCCCGTCGAGATCGTCGTGGCCGTAGGCGGTGTTGATCCAGACGTTCTCGCCGGTGACCCCGAGGGTCGAGACGGCGTCCTTCAGGCGAACGTAGAGCGTCACCGCCGAGACCCCGCCCTCGAGGCGGGCGAGACGGGCGCGGATCGCCGCGGTGCGGCGGCCGATGTCGCCGTCGGTCGGCAGCAGCGTCTCGTAGGTGAGGCGGGCGCCGACGTCGGAGACGACGATCGGCGCCTCGAACGTCGCCGCGACCGGCACCGCGCCACGTCGATCGATCGCCGTCACGCCGACGGCGCGGCCGTCGCGGACGAGGATCCCGGTGACCTCGTGCGACACCCGGATGGCGCCGCCGGCCGCCTCGATGCCGGTCTCGAACGTGCGGGCGATGCGGCCGGCGCCGCCCACCGGGAACCAGGCGCCGTCGAAATAGCTGGCGGCCACCAGCGCGTGGAGGGCGAAGGCGCTCTCCTTCGGCGGCAGCCCGTAGTCGCCCCACTGCGAGGCGAGGAGCGACTTCAGTTGCGGCGAGCGGAAGCTGCGATCGAGGTGCTCGCCGGTGGTGCGGGTCGCGAGATCGGTGCCGAAGCGGCGATACCAGCCGACGAGCCGGCCGATCGGCGCCGGCATCATCTGCTGCTGGAGGGAGAGGACGTACCATCGGGCGGCGGCCCGCAGGTCTCGGAACCAGCGCCGGATCGCCGCCGCCTCCTCGGGGAAGCGCTCGATCAGCCGCGCCTCGTAACGTTTCGCGTCGGAGGGCACGCGGAAATCGAGGTCGGGATAGACGAAGCGCTCGAAGTCGTCGGGCATGCGGTTCCACGCGAGCGCACCATCCGAGAGGTAGTCGAACAGCCGTCGCTCGAAGGTCCCCGCTTGGAGATGGCCGACATAGTGCAGGCCGACGTCCCAGGGAGCGCCGTCGCGGCGGAAGACGTGGGTCTGGCCGCCTCGCTCGAAATGCTTCTCCAGCACCAGGACCCGCTTGCCGGCGACCCGGGCGAGCAGCCCGGCCACGCTCAGACCGCCGATCCCCGATCCAACGACGATCGCATCCCACCGCTCACTCATGGCTCTCTCCAAAGTACGAGTCATGAACAGTTTATAACATGAACCATGAAGATGCAACGACACCACGTCGGGCGTTGAGCCCGGCGGGGAGGCGCCGTTTCAGGAGGGCAGGGTGCCGTTCTTCGAGAGCACTTCGCCGGCGAGATGCAGAGAGCCGCAGATCAGAATGCGGACCGGCTCGCCCGTCCCCGCCGCGATCACCCGCAGCGCGTCGGCGACGTCGGTGTTGACGGTCGCCGCGAGACCCGCGCCGCGCGCCGCCTCGGCCAGCGCCGGCGGCGGTCGTCCCGGATGATCGCCGGTGACCGGCACGCAGGCGACCGCCGCCGCCAAGCCGGCGAAGGGGCGGAAGAAGCCGATCGGATCTTTGGTCTCCAGCATGCCGGCGACGAGATGGAGTGGCTTCGGCGCCCGCCGATCGAGGTCGTGAAGCGTCGCCGCGACGACTGCACCGGCGCCGGGATTGTGGCCGCCGTCGAGCCAGACCTCGGCCCCGGGAACGAGATCGACCAACGCGCCGCTGGTCAGCCGCTGCATCCGCGCCGGCCAGTCGACGGTGGCGAGTCCGCGCTCGATCGCCGCCGCGTCGACGGCGAGGCCGCTCGCCTCCAGCGCCGCGATGGCGGTGCCGGCGTTTTCCACCTGATGGGCGCCGAGGAGACGCGACGGCGGCAGGTCGAGGAGCCCGCGCTCGCTGCGATGGACCAGCCGTCCATCTTCGAGTGTCGCCGTCCAGTCGCGTCCGCCGAGGAGGAGCGGCACGCCGGCCCGTGCCGCGGCGCGCTCCAGCACCGCGGCGACCTCGTCGACCTGCGGGCTCGACACCACCGGCCGACCGCGTTCGACGATGCCGGCCTTCTCGGCGGCGATCTTCGTCAGCGTGTCGCCGAGGAACTTCTCGTGGTCGATCGAGATCGAGGTGATCACCGAGACGAGGCGGTCGCGGACCACGTTGGTGGCGTCGAGCCGGCCGCCGAGGCCGACCTCGAGCAGCGTCACGTCGGCGGGATGTTCGGTGAAGAGCAGGAAAGCGGCGAGCGTCGTCAGTTCGAAGAAGGTGATCGGCTCGCCGGCATTGGCGGCCTCGGCCCGCTCGATCGCGTCGACCAGCATGGCGTCGCTCGCCAGCCGTCCGGCGACACGGATGCGCTCGTTGAAACGCACGAGATGGGGCGAGGTGAAGGCGTGGACGCTGCGGCCCGACGCCTCCAGCATGGCGCGCAGATGCGCCCCGACCGAGCCCTTGCCGTTGGTGCCGGCGATGTGGATGACCGGCGGCACCCTCAGATGCGGGTCGCCGAGGCGGGCGAGCACCCGCGTCATCCGCTCGAGCCCGAATTCCCAACCGGCGGGGATGGTCAACGCCATGCGGGCGACGAGGGCATCGAGCGTCGAGACGCCGGCGGACGGCGTCCGAGATGGATCACCCGACGGGCCGGTCATCGACGCCTCCCGAGTGCGGCGGCCTCAGGCGGCGACCACGGCGGTCCCCGGCTTCTCCGGCGCCGCCTTCTTCATGAAGAGGTGGGCGAGGCGGGAGAGCGTGCCGCGGATCTCGTGGCGGTGGACGACCATGTCGACCATGCCGTGATCGTAGAGATATTCGGAGCGCTGGAAGCCCTCCGGCAGCTTCTCGCGGATCGTCTGCTCGATGACGCGCGGCCCGGCGAAGCCGATCAGCGCCCCCGGCTCGGCGATGTGGACGTCGCCGAGCATGGCGTAGGACGCGGTGACGCCGCCGGTCGTCGGGTTGGTCAGCACGACGAAATAGGGCAGTCGCGCCCGGCGCAGCGCCTGCACCGCCACGGTGGTGCGCGGCATCTGCCTCAGCGACAGGATGCCTTCCTGCATGCGCGCGCCACCCGAGGCGACGAACAGCACGAAGGGCGTGCCGCGCTCGCGCGCCGTCTCGAGGCCGGCGACGATCGCCTCGCCCGCCGCCATGCCGAGCGAACCGCCCATGAACTCGAAGTCCTGCACCGCCGCGGTCATCGGCAGCCCGTCGAGCGTTCCGTGTCCGACCTGGACGGCGTCCTCCTTGCCGGTCTTGGCGCGGGCGTCCTTGATGCGGTCGGAATAGCGGCGCTCGTCGCGGAACTTGAGCGGATCGGCGGCCACCGTCGGCAGCGCGATCGCCTCCCACTCGCCGCCGTCGAACAGCGTGTCGAGCCGCATCTTCGCCGGCATGCGCATGTGGTAGCCCGATGCCGGCACCACGTACTGGTTCGCCTCGAGATCGCGGTGGAACACCATCTCGCCGGTCTCCGGACACTTGATCCAGAGATTCTCGGGAACCTCCTTCTTGGTCAGGAGGTTCTTGATCTTCGGTCGGACGACGTTGGTCAGCCAGTTCACTGGGTCGATACTCCGGACGAGGTTCGCAACGGCGCGCGGACGCGCCGGCCCGAGATCATACCAGAGGCCGAAGGCGCCGAAGCGCCCGGCCTCTGAAGACGCGCGAATTTCTCATCTGCATCAGAGGCATGAGAAATTCGCGCCAGGAATATCATCGGTCGTTTTCAATGGCCGATGGTATCATTCCGACGCCAGGCGTGCCGCGCGCACCCCCGAGGCGAGGTCGGCGACGAGCGCGCCGATCGCCGGCACGGTCTTCGCCGTGGCCCGGCCGTCCGCGTCGAGTGAGGCGGCGATCGCCGCCACCAGCGCCGAGCCGACCACCACGCCGTCGGCGTTGCGGCCGATCTCGCGGGCCGTCGCCGCGTCACGCACACCGAAACCGACCGCCACCGGCAGGGCGGTGTGGCGCTTGATGCGGCCGACCGCCTCGGCGACCTTGGTCGCGTCCGGCGCCGCCGAGCCGGTGATGCCGGTGATCGAGACGTAATAGACGAAACCCGAGGTGTTCGCGAGCACCGCCGGCAGACGCTTGTCGTCGGTGGTCGGCGTGGCGAGGCGGATGAAGTTGAGGCCCGCGCCGAGCGCCGGCAGGCACAGCTCGTCGTCGGCCTCCGGCGGCAGGTCGACGATGATCAGACCGTCGACCCCGGCCGCCTTCGCCTCGGCGACGAAGTGCTCGGAGCCGCGGACGTAGATCGGGTTGTAGTAGCCCATCAGCACGATCGGCGTCGTCGCGTCGCTCTCGCGGAAGCGGCGGACGAGGTCGAGCGTCCTGGTCATCGTCTGGCCGCCCTTCAGCGCCCGCTGGCCGGCCGCCTGGATCGCCGGGCCGTCGGCCATCGGATCGGAGAAGGGCATGCCCAGTTCGATGACGTCGGCGCCGGAGGCGGCGAGCGTCCGCGCGATCGTGAGCGACGTCTCGAGATCGGGATCGCCGGCCATCACGAAGGTGACGAGCGCCGGACGGCCTTGCGCCGCGCATTCGGCGAAGCGGCGGGAGATGCGGGTTTCGGTCATGGCGTCTCTCACATCGTCTCGCCGAGATGATCGGCGACCGAGAACACGTCCTTGTCGCCGCGGCCGGAGAGGCACAGGACGATCGATTTGTCCTTGTCCATGGTCGGCGCCATCTTCAGCACATGGGCGAGCGCATGGCTCGGCTCCAGCGCCGGGATGATGCCCTCGAGCCGCGAGCAGATCTGGAACGCCTCGAGCGCCTCCTTGTCCGTCGCCGGCACGTAGGCGACGCGGCCGGTGTCCTTCAGCCACGAATGCTCCGGCCCGACGCCCGGATAGTCGAGGCCGGCGGAGATCGAGTGGCCCTCGAGGATCTGGCCGTCGCCGTCCTGCAGGAGATAGGTGCGGTTGCCGTGCAGCACGCCCGGACGGCCGCCGGTCATCGAGGCGGCATGGCCGTTCTCGACGTCGATGCCGTGGCCGCCGGCCTCGACCCCGACGATCTGGACCGACGGGTCGTCGAGGAACGGGTGGAAGAGGCCGATGGCGTTCGAGCCGCCGCCGATGCAGGCGACCACCGTGTCCGGCAGCTTGCCCTTCTGTGCGAAGAACTGCTCCTTGGTCTCCGTGCCGATCACCGACTGGAAGTCGCGCACCATCGCCGGATAGGGATGCGGACCCGCCGCCGTGCCGATCAGGTAATAGGTGTTCTCGACGTTGGTCACCCAGTCGCGCAGCGCTTCGTTCATCGCGTCCTTGAGCGTGCCCGCACCGGAGGTGACCGGGGTGACTTCCGCGCCGAGCAGCTTCATGCGGAAGACGTTGGGCTTCTGCCGCTCGACGTCGACGGCGCCCATGTAGACCATGCAGGGCAGGCCGAAACGGGCCGAGACGGTGGCCGAGGCCACGCCGTGCTGACCGGCGCCGGTCTCGGCGATGATCCGCGTCTTGCCCATGCGGCGGGCGAGCAGGATCTGGCCGAGGCAGTTGTTGATCTTGTGGCTGCCGGTGTGATTGAGCTCGTCGCGCTTGAAGTAGATCCTGGCGCCGCCGAGATGCTCGGTCAGGCGCTCGGCGAAATAGAGCGGGCTCGGCCGGCCGGCATAGTGGATCGAAAGGTCCTTCAGCTCGGCATGGAAGGCGGGGTCCTCGCGGGCCTCTTCCCAGGCCTTTTCGAGATCGAGGATCAGCGGCATCAGCGTCTCGGCGACGAAGCGGCCGCCGAAAATGCCGAAGAAACCGCGCTCGTCGGGACCGGTGCGGAAGGAGTTCGGCTTGACCGTCACGAGGATACCCTTTCGTCCTTGTTCGTCTGGCCGATCTCGGCGGCGGCTCGGCGCGCCTCGGCCACGAAACGTTCGATGAGATCCGGATCCTTGATCCCCGGCGCACTCTCGACGCCGGAGGACACGTCGACGCCCGGCGGTCGCGTCAGCCGGATCGCCTCGGCGACGTTGTCCGGATCGAGCCCCCCGGAAAGCATGAAGGGCCGGCCAACGTCAAGCCCGGCGATCAGCGTCCAGTCGAAGGGAACGCCGAGGCCGCCGGGCCGGGTCGCGCCTTTCGGCGGCTTGGCGTCGCTGACGATCTGCACGAGCGCCCGGCCGCGCTGGTAGATCATCGTCGAGGTTGCGAGCGCCTCGATCGCTTCATCGGCAACCCGGTGCTCGTCCGGCCCGCACAGGATGATGCGGTCGCCATCTGCGGCCCTACCGTG
>CALMYM010000415.1 GCA_937873675.1 uncultured Alphaproteobacteria bacterium
TCGACGCCGCAGAACATCGTCATCTGCGGGGCCGCCGGCGCGCTGCCGCCGGTGGTCGCCTGGGCGGCGGCGACGGGGTCGCTCGCCTGGCCGCCGGTCGTGCTCTTCGCCATCATCTTCGTGTGGACGCCGCCGCACTTCTGGGCGCTGGCGCTCTTGAAGTCCGAGGACTACGCGCGGGCCGGCGTGCCGATGCTGCCGGTGGTCGCCGGCGAGGACGCGACGCGGCTGCAGATCCTGCTCTACTCGCTCCTGCTCTTCCCGGTCGGGCTGATGCCGTGGACGCCCGGCTTCGCCGGGCCGGTGCACGGGATCGTCGCGGGCCTCGGCGGCGCGGTCTTCGTCGGCCTCGCCGCGGTGGTCTTCGTCCGCCGCGACGGCGTGCCGGCGCGCAAGGCCTGCGGCCGGCTCTTCGGCTTCTCGATCCTCCACCTCTTCACCCTCTTCGCGGTACTGGCCGGTGAACGGCTGGTGGCCGCCCTCTGAGACCCGGGAGACAGACATGACGCCGACCTCCATCCCCGCCGAGACCGGCATCCGTCTCACCGACGCCGAACAGAAGGCGCGCACCTCGCGCAACCGCGCCATCGGGCTGGTGCTCGCCGGGCTCGTCGCCCTGTTCTACGTGGTGACGCTGGCCAAGCTCGGCCTGCACCTGCCGTTCAAGGGCTGAGGCGATGACGGCACCCCGTCCGGTCCGAGACACGCGAGGGACAGCGTCGGCGCGCGCCAACGGCCGCGTCGCGGTGATGCTCTTCGTGCTCACCGGCGGCATGCTCGGGGCGGCCTTCGCCGCGGTGCCGTTCTACACCTGGTTCTGCAAGACGACCGGCTATTCGGGAACGCCGGCGGTCGCCACGATCGCGCCCGACCGGGTGATCGACCGGGTCTTCGAGGTGCGCTTCGATTCGAACGTCCACGCCGGGCTTCCCTGGGATTTCCGGCCGGAGACCAAGAGCATCACGGTGAAGGCGGGCGAAGTGGCGACGATCCTCTACCGGATCGAGAACCTCTCGGACCGTGAGACGCGCGGCACCGCCGCCTTCAACGTCACGCCCGATCTCGCCGGCGGCTACTTCAACAAGCTCGCCTGCTTCTGCTTCACCGAACAGGTGCTCAAGCCCCACGAAGTGATCGAGGCGCCGGTGACGTTCTTCGTCGATCCGGATGCCGACGCCGACAAGAACCTCAAGGGTCTCACGGCGATCACGCTCTCCTACACCTTCTTCGCCGCCGAGAAACCGGCTGGGCGTTCGGCGTCCGCCGCGCTCGTCACATCGGCATCGACCGCCAGGAACTGACGTCCGCCGAGGGGGAAACCATGGCAGAGGCACACGGCAAGACCCACGACTACCACATCCTCGATCCCAGCCCCTGGCCGATCGTCACCTCGGCCGCCGCCTTCGTCATGGCGATCGGCGCCATCGGACTGCTCAAGTGGCGCGTCGGCCAGGAGCTTCTCCTCGGCGGCGTCGATCTCGCCCAGCCCTGGCTGTTCGTGGCGTCGCTCGTCGTGCTGCTCTACTGCATGGGCGCGTGGTGGACCGACGTGGTCAAGGAGGCGCACGAGGGCCATCACACGCCCGTCGTCGGCCTGCATCTGCGCTACGGCATGATCCTGTTCATCGCCTCCGAGGTGATGTTCTTCGTCGCCTGGTTCTGGGCGTGGTTCGACGCCGCGCTCTATCCGAACGAGGCCAAGCAGGTGATGCGCGCCGCCTTCACCGGTGGCGTGTGGCCGCCGCACGGGGTGGAGACCTTCGACCCCTGGCACCTGCCGCTGCTCAACACGATGATCCTGCTGCTTTCCGGCACCACGGTCACCTGGGCGCACCACGCCCTGATCGAAGGCGACCGGGCGAGCCTCAAGCAGGGCCTCGGCCTCACGGTGATCCTGGGCTTCCTGTTCACCTGCCTGCAGGCCTACGAATACGCCCACGCCCATTTCGGCTTCTCCGGGTCGATCTACGGCGCGAGCTTCTTCATGGCGACGGGCTTCCACGGCTTCCACGTGATCGTCGGCACGATCTTCCTCGCGGTCTGCCTGATCCGGGCCTCGGCCGGTCACTTCACGCCGAAGCAGCACTTCGGCTTCGAAGCGGCGACCTGGTACTGGCACTTCGTCGACGTGGTGTGGTTGTTCCTCTTCGTCTGCATCTACGTCCTCGGCCGCGGCATGGTCGCGGGCCACTGATCGGACGAAACGACCTCTCACCGGCCCGGACGCGCCTCGTCCGGGCCGGTGGCGTTTTTCGGCCGCGCGCGGTTCGGCCGCGTCCGGTGTAGGATCCGCCCATGACCGACACGGCGCCTCCCTCGCTCCTCAAGAGTGCCCTGCTCTGCCGCTGTCCGCGTTGCGGCGAGGGGCGGCTGTTCGCCGGGTTCCTCGACCCCGCGCCGCGCTGCGAGGCTTGCGATCTCGATTATCGCTTCGTCGATGCCGGCGACGGGCCGGCGGTGTTCGTCATCCTGGTGGTCGGCTTCGTGGTGGTCGCCGCGGCGCTGGTCACCGAGGTGAAATACGCCCCACCCTACTGGGTCCACGCGGTGCTGTGGGTGCCGATGATCCTGATCCTGTCGCTGGGGCTCCTCCGGCCGCTGAAGGCGGCGATGGTCGGCCTGCAGTTTCGCCACAGGGCGCGCGAGGGGCGGCGCGCCGGGCGGGAGCCGCGGCGATGAACCCGGCCGTGCGCGGCCTGATCGGACCCGGCATCGCCGCGGGCGTCGTCACCGCGATCCTGTTGTCGCTCGGCACCTGGCAGGTCGGCCGGCTCGCCTGGAAGAACGAGCTGATCGCCACCCTGACGGCGCGCACCAGGGCGGCGCCGATCGTGGCGCCCTCGCTCGCCGAAGCGCGCGCCGCATCCCCGGAGGCGCTCGACTGGACCCCGGTGCGTCTGACCGGGCATTTCCTCGCGAGCCGCGACCTGCCGGTCCACGCCATCCTCGGCGAACCGCACGGCCGCTTCGGCGGTCCGGGCGTGTGGATGATGACGCCCTTCGCCCGCGACGACGGATCGATCGTGTGGATCAATCGCGGCTTCGTGCCACGTCGGGAGCGCGATCTCGCGGACCATGCGCCCGCCCCGTCGGGCGAGGTGACGATCACCGGCATCCTCCGGCGACCCGAGCCGCGCGGCACTCATACGCCCGCCGACGATCCGGCGCATCGGCTGTGGTTCGTGCGTGACCCGGCGGTGCTCGCCGCGGCGGCCGATCTCGAGGCGGCGAAGGTGGCGCCCTATACGGTCGACGCCGACGCCAGCCTGACGCCGGCCGGCGGGTTGCCGCAAGCCGGCGAGACCCGGCTCTCCTACCCCTACGACCACCTCGGCTACGCCATCACCTGGTACGGGCTGGCCGCCACCTGCGTCGGCGTGTTCGCGGTGTTCGCGCGGGGGCGGATGAGGAAGGGCGCTGGTTCGTAGGGCGGAATAGGCGAAGCCGTATTCCGCCGGCGGCGGCGCCGATCGCTCGGCGTGAACGGTCGGTGTTCCTCGCGGACTCACACGGCGGATTACGGCTTCGCCTATTCCGCCCTACGGTTCCACGCCCTCACTGCGCGGCGTTGCGGAAGCTGCGGGCGAGGAGGCGGCGGGCGTCCTCGCCGGACATCGGCTCGCCGAAGACGTAGCCTTGGGCGAACTCGCAGCCGAGCGCGCGCAGTTCCAGCACGTCGGCGCGGGTCTCGGCGCCCTCCGCCACCACGTCCATGCCGAGGTCGTGGGCGAGCGAGACGATCGAGCGCAACAGGACCGGCCGGTCCTTGGTCGTGCCGCCGTTGCCGCGGACGAAGGACTGGTCGATCTTGATCGTGTCGAAGGGGAAGCGCTGCAGATAGGACAACGAGGAATAGCCGGTGCCGAAGTCGTCGAGGGCGAGCGAGGGACCGAGCTCCTTGATGCGCTCCAGCACCTTGGCGGCGTATTCCGGGTTCTCCATGACGAGGCTCTCGGTGACCTCGATCTTCAGCGTGCCGCGCGCCACCTCGACCCGCGACAGCACCGCCTTGACGTCGTTGATCAGGTCGTGGCGCAGGATCTGGCGCGAGGAGACGTTGACCGAGGCGAAGATGCCGAGATCGGAGCCGAACTCCTCCTGCCACGCCGAGAGCTGCCGCGCCGCCTTCTCCAGCACCAGGATGCCGAGCGGGATGATGAGGCCGGAGCGTTCGGCGATGGAGATGAACTCGCCGGCGCCGAGCCGACCGCGCTTGGGGTGATCCCAGCGCACCAGCGCCTCGAAGCCGGCGATCGACTCGTCCGCCAGCCGGATGATCGGCTGGAACAGGACCTTGATCTCTTCGCGCTCGAGGGCGCGCCGCAGATCGCTCTCCACCGCCAGGATGTCGACGGCGTGCTGGCGCAGGCTCGGGCGGAACACCTCGATGCGGTCGCCGCCGAGGCGCTTGGCGTGGAACATGGCGATCTCGGCGTCCTTGACGAGATCGTCCTCCTTCTTCGCGGCGATGTCGTAGATGGCGACACCGATCGAAGTGGTGAGGAAGACCTCGCGGTCGCCCAGGGTGATCGGCGCCTTGAGCGCCCGGCGGATGCCGTCGGCGAAGGCGGCGATGCGCTCCGGCTCGGTCTCGGAGATGACCACCACGCCGAACTGGTCGCCGTCGATGCGGGCGAGCGTGTCCTGCGGCTTCATCTGCCGGGCGAGGCGGCGGGCGACCGTCAGCAGCATCGAGTCGCCGATCGACAGCCCCAGGCTGTCGTTGACGTTCTTGAAGCGGTCGATGTCGACGATGATGATCGACGGACGGCCGATGCCCTCGGCGCGGGCGCGGACGATGGCCGAGCCGATGCGGTCGAAGAACAGTTCGCGGTTGGGGAGCCCCGTGAGGT
Organism: uncultured Alphaproteobacteria bacterium; assembly: GCA_937873675.1. Taxonomy (GTDB): domain Bacteria; phylum Pseudomonadota; class Alphaproteobacteria; order Rhizobiales; family Ancalomicrobiaceae; genus CALBKH01. Next base: position 4,854 of record CALMYM010000415.1, read on the forward strand.
TGTCGTGGACGGCGTCGTGGAGGAGCCGTTCCTCGGCGTTGTGGATGTCGGTCTCGTCGAGCAGCGTGCCGACGCAGCGCACCACCTCGCCGTCGGCGCCGAGCACCGGGCGGGCGCGCAGCTTGAACCAGCGGAAATGGCCGTCGCGCGAGCGCAGGCGGAAGGTCACCGAGACGCGGCCGCGGCGCTGCTCGACCACCGCATCGAGGGTCGAGCGGAAGGGATCGCGATCCTTGGGGTGGAGGATCTCCAGCCAGTCGCGCGCCGCGCTCTCCAGCGCGCCGGGCTCGAGGCCGAGCAGGTCCTCGACTTCCGGCGAGGCCCAGATGTGATCGCGGCTGACGTCCCAGTCCCAGATCATGTCGCCGGAGCCGACCAGCGCCAGGGCGCGGCGCTCGACCTCGCCGGTCGCACCTTGGGCGACGCCGCCGCCGGCGAAGGCGTGCTGCATCACCGTGAAGCCGATCAGCATGACGACGAGGACGAGACCGGCGGCGAGCGCCGGCTGGACCGCGTCGTTGTCGATGCCGCCGGAGACCGTCAGGCCGGCGGCGAGCAGCCACGCGGTGAGCAGGATCCAGGTCGGGATCAGCATGATGGCGCGATCGTAGGCGTGCGCCGCCAGATAGGCGATGAGGCCGGCACCGACCACGGCGAGGACGCCCAGCGCGATGCGGGCGATACCCGAAGCGATCACCGGATCGATGACCGCGACGCCGACGAGACCGAGAAGCACCACCACCGCCGCACCGGTGACGTGGGAGTAACTCACGTGCCAGCGGTTGAGGTTGAGGTAGCTGTAGAGGAAGACGACCAGCGTCGTCGCCAGCATCACCTCGGCGCCGGCGCGATAGACCTGATCGGCGCCGGGGGCCAAGCGGAAGAGTTTGTCCCAGAATCCGAAGTCGATGCAGAGATAGGCCAATACCGCCCAGGCCATGGCGGCGGTGGCCGGGAACATGCCGGAGCCGCGCACCACGAAGAGGATGGTGAGGAACAGCGCCAGAAGGCCCGAGATGCCGAGGATGATGCCGCGGAACAGCGTGTAGGCGTTGACGCTGTCCTTGTAGGCGTCGGGTTCCCACAGCACCAGCTTGGGCAGGCGCGGCGACTTCAGTTCGAGCACGAAGGTGACGACCGAGCGCGGGTCGAGGGTGACCAGGAAGACGTCGGCCTCCTGGCTGGCATGACGCTCGGGGGCGTTGCCTTGAGAGGTCGAGACCGACTGGATGCGCGACGAGCCGAGGTCGGGGGCGAGCACACCGGAATCGGCGAGGCGGAAGAAGGGCGCGACGATCAGCCGGTCGATCTGTTCGTCGGTGTTGTTCTTCAGCGCGAAGACCACCCAGTCGCCGCCGCCGGTCTGGCTGGAGCGCACCTCGATGCGCCGGACGATGCCGTCGAGGCCGGGAGCCGTCGACACCTGGAGGCGATCGCCGGCGCCCAGCCGCAACTCCACCCCCTGGGTGAGATCGGGGGCCGGGACGCCGCGGGGCACGTTTATCGGCTCGACCGCGCGGGCAGCGACGACGCCGAGCTGGAGCGCCAGCGTCGCGAGAACGACGGCTATGATCGCGCGCAGGCCCCTCAAATCAGATCCTTTCCCGACGCACACGTTCGCGAACGTGCCAGACGATTCGAGTGTTACCGGCTGCCTCGCCCCCCGACAAGCCGTCCGCCCGGGAAACCCACCGGGCGACCCGCCGCGCGCCGCTCAGATCGCGGTCGAACCGGGAGGTGCGACGGGAAAGAGCGGATCGTCGGCGAGGAGCCCCCACAGGACGTGGTCGCGCCAGTCCCCGGCGATGCAGAGATAACGTCGGGCGAGACCTTCGCGGGTGAAACCGACCTTTTCGAGGAGACGAATCGAACGGGTGTTCTCCGGCAGGC
>CALMYM010000416.1 GCA_937873675.1 uncultured Alphaproteobacteria bacterium
CGAAGCCCATGTAGAAGAACACCAGGATCGGCATCCACATGGCGATGACCTTGCCGGAAACCGAGGTCGACATCATCGCTGCGACGACGCCGGTCGACACCATCCAGTTGCACATGACGCCGCGGATGAAGAGGGTCAGCATGCCGGCGGCACCGTGCGCGGCATAGCCGACGGTGCGGCCCTCGCCGATCGATCCGATCTTCTGGCCGACGGCGTTCGGCGCCTCGGTGAAGCCGAAGGTGAAGATGATCGCCATGAACAGCGCGACGGTCAGCGCGCCGGCGAAGTTGCCGAAGAACACCAGCGTCCAATTGCGCATGACGCCACCCCAGGTGGCGCCAGGGCGCTTGTCGAAGACGGCGAGCGGGACGAGCGTGAAGACGCCGGTCAGAAGGTCGAAACCGAGCAGGTAGAGCAGGCAGAAGCCGACCGGAAAGAGCAACGCGCCGACCAGCGGCTGCCCTGTGTTGACCGTGACGGTCACCGCGAAGGCGGCGGCGAGCGCCAGGATGGCACCGGCCATGTAGGCGCGGATCAGGGTGTCGCGCGTCGACATGTAGAGCTTGGCTTCACCGGCGTCGACCATCTTGGTGACGAATTCGGAAGGGGCGAGATAGGCCATTGGGAACCTCGGGATAAGATGTGCGGGGAGCGGATCAGTGTCGGTCAGGCGGCGGCGGCCACGCCCATGTCGATGAAGACGCGGCCGTTCTCGATCTTGACCGGGAAGGAGCGAGCACAGCCGTGATCGGCGCCGGTGGCATGGCCGCTCTCCAGGTCGATGACCCAGTTGTGCAGCGGATAGGCGACCTTGCGGCCATGGACGATGCCTTCGGAGAGTGGCCCCCCTTTGTGCGGGCAGCGGTTCTCGAGAGCGAAGACTTCGTTGTTGGCGGTGCGGAACACCGCGATGTCGCGGCGTGGCACTTGGACGGTACGGGCGCCGCGCACCGGGATGGCGGTCAGCAGCCCGAGGTCGAACCAATATTCTCGCTTGTGTTCCATGGGATCAGGCCTCCACCGGAGCAGGGATGATGTCGAGCTTGGCGAGCGGCATGAACTCGTGCAGTTCGCGGCCGGCGACGCGCTCGGCCCACGGGTCCTTGCGTGCCGCGCGCTGCGAGACGAGGAAGCGCTGGTAGAGCGCCTTGCGATTGGCGAGGTCGTCGATGATCTGGGCCCGCACCGCGTCGGGACCGACCTTCTCCGACCACTTGTAGAGGCGGTCGAGATAGACCGCTTGTTCGCGGTAAGCCTGGAGCACTGCGGCACAGACCTCGAGCGCCTCCTCCTCGCTGTCGACATGGCCGAGGAGGTCGGTGGCGCGCACGTGCAGGCCGGCGGCGCCGGAGATGTGGATGTCGTAGCCACTGTCGACGCAGATGACGCCGATGTCCTTCACCGTCGCTTCCGAGCAGTTGCGCGGGCAGCCGGAGACGGCGAGCTTGACCTTGGCCGGCGTCCACGACGCCCACATCAGCTTCTCCAGCTTGACGCCGAGACCCATGCTGTCCTGCGTGCCGAAGCGGCACCACGACTTGCCGACGCAGGTCTTCACCGTGCGCAGACCCTTGGAATAGGCGTGGCCGGAGACGAGCCCGACGTCGTTGAGATCCTTCCAGATCGCCGGCAGGTTCTCCTTCTCGATGCCGAGCAGGTCGATGCGCTGGCCGCCGGTCATCTTGACGAGCGGCACCTCGTGCTTCTCGGCGATGTCGGCGATGGCGCGCAGTTCGGCGGCGGTGGTCAGACCGCCCCACATGCGCGGCACCACCGAGAAGGTGCCGTCCTTCTGGATGTTGGCGTGGACGCGCTCGTTGATGAAGCGCGAGCGGCCGTCGTCGACGTATTCGCCCGGCCAGTCGCAGACCAGATAGTAGTTGAGCGCCGGGCGGCAGGTGGCGCAGCCGTTCGGCGTCTTCCAGCCGAGCTCCTGCATCACCGCCGGGATCGACTTCAGCCCCTTGGCGCGGATCGTTTCCCGCACTTCCGTGTGGGTGTGGTCGGTGCACTTGCACATGGTCTTGCGGGCCGACGCCTTGAAGGCGTCGCCGAGCGTCACCGCCAGCACCTGCTCGACCTTCGGCGCGCACTGGCCGCAGGAGGCCGAGGCCTTGGTCACCGCCTTGACCTCGTCGAGCGTGGTCAGGCCCCGGCCCTTGATCGCCGAGACGATGGCACCCTTGCAGACGCCGTTGCAGCCGCAGATCTCAGCGTCATCCGGCAAGGCTGCAACGGCCGCCATAGGGTCCAAGGGGGTGCCCCCCTGGTAGGACTGGCCGAAGATCAGCGTGTCGCGCATCTCCGAGACGTCGGTGCCGTCGCGGATCAGGTCGAAGAACCAACTGCCCTCCGCCGTGTCGCCGTACATGACGGCGCCGACGACGCGCTCGCCCTCGATGACGACGCGGCGATAGACGCCGCGCGCCGGATCGCGCAGAACGATGTCCTCGCGGCCCTCGGCCTCGGAGAAGTCGCCGGCCGAGAACAGGTCGCAGCCGGTGACCTTGAGCTTGGTCGAGAGCTCCTTCGGCACGAAGGCGGCCTCTTCGCCGAGCAGCGTCTTGGCGACCACCTTGGCCTGATCGTAGAGCGGCGCGACGAGGCCGAAGAGCAGGCCCTCGAACTCGACGCATTCGCCGAGCGCCAGCACGTCCGGGTCGGAGGTCACCATCTGCGACGAGACCTTGACGCCGCGTCCGACGTCGAGACCGGCCGCCTTGGCGACGGTGGTCTCCGGGCGGATGCCGACCGCCATGACGACGAGATCGGCCGGAATGGTGGTACCGTCGGCGAGCGCGACGCCCTCGACCTTCTCCGATCCGACGATCGCCTTGGTCGAGGCGTTCACCAGGATGGTGATGCCGCGCTTCTCCAGATCCTTCTGAAGGAGATAGCCGGCGGATTCGTCGAGCTGACGCTCCATCAGGTGGCCCATCAGGTGGACGACCGTCACTTCCATACCGCGCAGGCGCAGGCCGGCGGCGGCTTCGAGGCCGAGCAGACCGCCGCCGATCACCACGGCGCGGGCGCCCGGCGTCGCCGAGGCGTCGATCATCGCGTTGGTGTCCTCGAGATCGCGATAGGCGACGACGCCCTTCAGGTCCTTGCCCGGGACCGGGATGATGAACGGCGCCGAGCCGGTGGCGACGAGGAGCTTGTCGTAGGCGACTTCGCCCTTCTCGCCGACCACCACCTTACGGTCGCGATCGATCGAAACGACGCGCTCGCCGAAGCGGCAGGCGACCTTGTTGGCCGCGTACCAGTCGTCGTCGTGGGTGACGATCTCGGCGAAGCTCTTCTCACCGGAGAGGACCGGGGAGAGCATGATGCGGTTGTAGTTCCCGCGCGGTTCGGCGTTGAACAGGGTCACTTCATAGGCCGAGGGATCGGCCTCGAAGAGGTGCTCCAGCGCCCGGCCGGACGCCATGCCGGCTCCGATGACGACGAGTTTCTTCATGGGGTCTTTCCTCAGCAGTACCAGGCGACGATGTGAGCGAGTTCGCCACCCTGATGGATGGGCAGGGCGACCATGGTGGTGTAGCCGGCCGGCAGTCCCGCGGGGCCGCGTTCGACCACCGGCAGGCCGGAGCCGAGCGCCCGGCCGACCGGGCCTTCCCAGGCCTTGGCGCGGGCGGGCGTGCCGGTCTCGTCGACCCACAGCGCACCCTCGCGCTCGCAGATGCCGTCGACGAGGATCGCTTCCTTCTTCGAGCCGATGGCCGCGGAGCGGGCGTCCCACATCTCGAAGCGGCGGGCGAGCGGCGTGCCGCGCGCCGACAGGAGCGTCAGCACGTAGGTGTCGTGACCCGGCGTCGGCACCGGCAGGCCGAGACCGGTGGTCAGCCCCGCCTTGCCGGCGGCATCGGCGCGGATGAAGCGGTAGCCCGAGCCGAGGTCGCGCATCATCATCGGCGTCATCGACGCCCACACCCCGCCGGGCAGCCCCTGGCCGCGCGGGAAGTGGGTGTGCTTCGACACCCACTCGAAGTGCTTGGCGGCGCCGTAGTAGCCGTCCTCGAGCATCAGCAGACGGTTGTCCTCGCGCCACACCTCGATGGCGCCGGTGCGCACCGCGTCGTCGCCGCACAGCACGACGAGGACGGCCTTCAGCTCCGCCCCGTCGAACACCGGCACGGCGACCGCGCAGGTCAGCCCCGCCGCCTTGGCGGCCTCGGTGCGTTTGAAGTAGGAACCGTCGAATTCCTTCAGCACGACGGGGCGGCCTTCCGCCCAGGCCTTGCCGGGCAGACCTTCGCCGTGGCCGAAGCTCTCCTTGCCCGACACCGCCGCGAAGTCGGCGAGATCGCCGTAGTCGCCGCCGCCGTGGACCAGGCGTCCATCCTTCGGCACCCACACTTCGGAGGCCTGGATGAAGGTCGAAGTCGTGTTCTCGGATGCGCTTTCCATCACGCGGCCTCCCTCGCGCCGGCGTTCTTTTCGGCGGCCGCCGGCGACGCTGCGGTCTTCTCCTCGCCGTGGTGGCCCTTCTCGTATTCCTCGAGGAAGCTCAGGACCTGTTCGCGGTAGAGGTAGTAATCGGGGTGCTCGAGCAGCGCCTTGCGCGAGCGCGGGCGCGGCATGTCGACGTCGACGACGCGGCCGATCTTGGCGTTCGGGCCGTTGGTCATCATCACCACGCGGTCGGCGAGCAGGATCGCTTCGTCGACGTCGTGGGTGACGCAGATGGCGGTGACCTGGGTGCGGGTCCACACCTCCATCAACACCTCCTGCAGCTGCCAGCGGGTGAGGCTGTCGAGCATGCCGAAGGGTTCGTCGAGGAGGAGCAACTTCGGCGACAGCGCGAAGGCGCGGGCGATGCCGACGCGCTGCTTCATGCCGCCAGACAATTGTGAGGGCTTCTTGTGCTCGGCGCCTTTCAGGCCCACCAGCTCGATGTAGCGCATGGCATGGTCACGAATCTGCGTCTTGCTGCGCGAAGGCCAGCGCGACTTCACGGCGAAACTCACGTTCTCCAGCACGGTGAGCCAGGGCATGAGCGCATGGCTCTGGAAGATGACGCCCCGGTCGAGGCTGGGGCCGGCCACCTCGCGGCCGTCCATGAAGACGTTGCCGGT
>CALMYM010000417.1 GCA_937873675.1 uncultured Alphaproteobacteria bacterium
TCGACGTAGCAGAAGGCGCGGGTCTGGGAGCCGTCGCCGTAGAGGGTGATCGGTTCGCCGCGCAGCGCCTGGACGATGAAGTTGGAGACGACGCGGCCGTCGGCGGGGTGCATGCGCGGACCGTAGGTGTTGAAGATGCGCGCCACCTTGATGCGCGTGCCGTGCTGACGATTGTAGTCGAAGCACAGCGTCTCGGCGCAGCGCTTGCCCTCGTCGTAGCAGGACCTCAGGCCGATCGGATTGACGTTGCCCCAGTAGTCCTCGGTCTGAGGATGGACCTCCGGATCGCCGTAGACCTCGGAAGTCGAGGCCTGGAAGAACTTGGCCTTGGTGCGCTTGGCCAGGCCCAGCATGTTGATGGCGCCGTGGACGCTGGTCTTGGTCGTCTGCACCGGATCGAACTGGTAGTGGATCGGCGAGGCGGGACAAGCGAGATTGTAGATCTCGTCCGGCGCGATGCGGAGCGGGAAGGGGACGTCGTGGCGCATCACCCCGAAGCGCGACTGGCCCCTCAGATGGGCGGTGTTGGTGCGGCTACCGGTGAAGTAGTTGTCGACGCAGAGCACCTCGTAGCCGCGGCCGAGCAGGGTCTCGCAGAGGTGCGAGCCGATGAAGCCGGCGCCGCCCGTCACCAGGATCTTCTTGGGGTGGGATGAGAAGTTGACGCCGCGCATCTTCGACCGTTCCTTCCTGGAAGCCAATTCTTTCGTTCCGGCCCGTGGCCCTCGGCCGCCGGCACCGGTGAATGTCGATCCGTCCGCCGCCCGGCCTCAGGCCCGGCAGCGATCCGCGGTCTCCTTCTCCGTCTCGTCGAGACGGCGCAGGAGATCGCGCGCCCTGAGGTCGCCGAGCTGCACGGCGCGTTCGAAGAGCGCGCGCGCCCGCGGGCGATCGGGTGGGTCGGCCCAGAAGGCGAAGAGTTCGCCGAGCGCCACCACCGCCGCCAGCTCGCCGTCGTCGAAGGCGGAGCCGAGCCAGCGCAGGGCGCTCGCCGGATCGCGGGCGGTGCCGGTGCCCTGCATCTGGAAACGGCCGATGTTGACCTTGGCGGCCGAATGGCCGGCCTCCGCCGCACGCTGCGACCAGACGGCCGCCTTGGCGAGATCGAAGGGCACGCCGTCGCCGACGGCGTGGGCGACGCCGAGGGCGAACTGGGCGTCGCGATCGCCGCTCTCCGCCGCCGCTTCGAGCCAGCGGATGGCACCTTCGGGATCGCGCTCGCCGCCTTCGCCCCGGCGCAGCATGTCGGCGAGACGGCGCATCGAGCCGACGTGGTCGCGCTCGGCGGCACGACGGTGGAGCGAGCGCGCCTCGGCCGGCGCCCGTTTGCGGACGAGTTCGGCCAGCCGATGGATCGCCTCGACGTCGCCGCGCGCCGCGGCGGCGCGCAGGTGGCGTTCACCGGCCTCCGGGTCGGCCGGCCCGGCCACGCCTTCGAGGAGAGCGAGGCCGAGGATGCGGGAGGCGGGCGCGTGACCGCCCGTCGCCGCCGCCTCGAGCAGGTCGCGGGCGCGCGACGGATCGGCTTCACCGCCGAGGCCCCGCAGGAGATCGATCGCCAACGACGTGCGGGCGGTGGCGTTGCCGGCGGCGGCGGCCTTCTCGAACCACGGACGCGCCGCGGCGGCATCGGCGGCGCCGACGTGGCCGCCGGCGAGCGGCGTCCCCAGGCCGAGCGCCGCTTCGACGCTGCCGGCCTCGGCCGCGGGCCGGTAATGGGCGAGCGCGGCGGCGGTGTCGACCGGTCCGCCGATGCCGGCGGCATGGAAATAGCCGGCGAGGGTCGCGGCTTCGAGGTTGCCGGCCTCGGCCGCGGCGCAGGCGAGACGCCGCGCCCGCTCGGGTGAGCGGACGACGACGCCACCGTTGGGGTGGAGGGCGGCGATCGGCGTGGCCTCGGCGGTCGCGGTGCCGGTGACGAGCAGGATGGCGAGGCGGGTCATGGCCTCGACGTGACCGTGGGCGGCGGCATCCTCGTAACAGGCGGCGGCGTCGGCGAGATCGCGCAGCACGCCGCGACCGGTCTCGTAGAGCCGGCCGAGTTCGTAGCGGGACGCGGCGTCGTCGGCCGGTGCGGCGGCGAGCAGGCGGGCGGCTTCGCCGGCGCGGTCGGCGGCGACGAGGTCACGGGCGGTGGCGAGGCGGGCGGCGGGCGAGAGGCGGCGCGAGGCGAGGCGCGCGACGACGCGCCCGACCCAACCCGCACGCCCGCGCTTTTCGCTGCTCATGGCTCTCTGAGGCCTTCGCTCGTCAAGGGAATCACCTTGTCGAGAAGATACCCGAGCGGCGTGCGCGACCCAACCGCGACGTCGGCGGTCACCGGCATGCCCGGCACCAGCCGGAAATCGGCGGGAACGCCACGCAGGTTGGTCTCGCGGATGTCGACATGAGCGAGGTAGATCGCCGGCCCGGTGGACCCCTGCGGGCTCTGGCGGCGGAAGGCGTCGGCGGAGATGGTGCGTACCACGCCCTTGCCGGTGCCGTGGCGGGAATAGGGCCAGGCCTCGTATTTGAGCTCCACCGGCTGGCCGACCTCGATGTAGCCCTGATCACGGGCGTCGACCTCGATCTCGACCTGCAGGCCGCCGGCGAGCGGCACCAGGACGAAGAGCTTCTTGGCGCTCTCCACCACCGAACCGATCGAGATGTCGGCGACCTGGAGAACCACCGCGTCCTGCACCGCCTTGAGATCGATCAGTTCGCGGCGCTTACCGGCCTTGGTCGCCTCTTCGCGCACGGCGGCGAGCAGGCGCTGCTTCTCGACCAGCTGTTCGGCGACGTCGGCGGCCCATTTGCGACGCGTCGTCTCCTGTTCGGCGCGCAGCGATTCGATCTGATGCGCGGCGGAGACCGCGATCATGCGCTGGACCTCGACGTTGCGCTCGATGTCGACACGCTGGTCGGAGGCGATGATGGTCGAGAGGCGGCTGCCGGTCTGCCGCTCCTGCAGGGTGGTGCGCATGGTCTCGACCTCACGGATGAGGCCGAGGCGCTCGGAATAGAAGGTCAGTTCCTTCTCGGCGCGTTCGCGGGTGGAGACGGCGCCGGCGATCTTCTCCTCGAAACCGAGGTCGAGAGCGCGCAACTGAGCCTGCCGCGCCTCCCACAGGCGTGTCTGGAGCGTCTCGACGGGATCTTCGGACTTCGGCCGGTAGGCCTCGCCGTGCAGTTCCGCCCGGAGGCGGGCGATCTCGGCCTCGAGCGTGGTCATGCGCTGACCGAGCATGGCGACGTCGGCGCCGGAGAAGGTCGGGTCGAGGCGCGCCAGGATGTCGCCGGCCTTGACGATCTGGCCCTCGCGCACGGCGATCTGGCGGACGATCGAGGTCTCGAGCGGCTGCACCACGATGTGCGGCTCGACCGAGGCGACACGGCCGCGGGCGGTCACCACCCGATCGATCGGCAGAAGCGCCGCGAGCGCGATGGCGACCACCATCATCGCCACCAGCACGTGCAGGGTCAGGCGCGAGGCGCGCGACAGGTCGGCCGACAGGATCTCGGCGGTGTCGGACTGGAAGTCCGCCACGGCGCGGGCGGCGGCCCGGTCAGCCGCGAGCGACGGCGGCGAGAGCGACACGATCGTCATGGGCGGGTCCGGGCGAGAGATGGCGGTTCTGCTGGAACCACATGTGGCGATAGGTGTCGCAGCGGGCGAGGAGGTCGGCGTGGCGGCCGGCGTCCTGAAGGCGGCCGCGCTCGAGCACCAGGATCTGGTCGCAGTCGGTGAGCGAGGTCAGGCGGTGGGAGATCATGATCACGGTGCGGCCGGCGGCGATGAGGCGCAGGTTCTCGTGGATGATCGCCTCGCTGTCGGGGTCGAGGGCGCTGGTCGCCTCGTCGAAGACGAGCAGCGCCGGGTCGGTCACCAGGGCGCGGGCGATGGCGAGGCGCTGGCGCTGACCGCCGGAGAGATTGGCGCCGCCCTCCTCGATCGCGGTCTCGTAGCCGCGCGGCAGGCGTTCGATGAACTCTTCGGCGCCGGCCAGCCGCGCCGCCTCGATCATCGCCGACGGCGAGGCGTCGGGACGGGCGACGAGGATGTTCTCGCGGATGGTGCCCTTGAACAGGAAGCTGTCCTGGAGGACGACGCCCATGCGCGAGCGCAGATGGTCGACGTCGATCTCGCGCATGTCGACGCCGTCGATCTTGATCAGCCCCTGCTGGATCTGATGCAGGCCCTGGAGCAAGCGGGTGACGGTGGTCTTGCCGGAGCCGGAGCGGCCCATCATGCCGACCACCGAGCCGGGACGGATGGTGAAGTCGATACCGTCGAGGGCCGGGGTGGCGGCGCCGGGATAGGTGAAGCGCACCTCCTCGAAGGTGATGGTGCCGCGCATGTCCGGCTTGACGCCGTTCTCACGGCGCGGCTCGGGCGTGGCGTTGACCACCGAGGCGACCTCGGCGAGCGCCCCGCGCGCCTCCTGGAACTGCTGCATCATGCCGGCGAGCTGGGCGATCGGCTGGGTGGCGCGGGTGGCGATCATGGTGAAGGCGACCAGCGTGCCGGCGGGGACGATCGAGGTCTCGGTGATCGCCAGATAGGCGCCGAAGCAGAGCGAGCCGGAGTAGATCGCCCGCTCCAGCGGCGCCAGCAGGGTCTGCGGCTGATTGGCGAGGAGCTGCAGGTCGGTGGCGGCGCGCACCGCTTCGGCGACGCGGGCGTCCCATTCGTTGCGGCGACGCCCTTCGAGCGCCAGCGACTTGATCGTCCGCATCCCTTGGATGGTCTCGATCATCATCGAGCTCTTGCGATGCTCGGCCTCGAGCACGCGGGTGTAGGCGCGACGGATCGGGCCGAGATAAGCGGCGATCACCACCGCCATCACCGCGCCGATCACCAGCACGTAGGTCGCCAGCTTCGGCTCGAGCATGAACAGCGCCGGGACCAGCACCATCAGCGTCAAGCCGTCGAGGAGGCCGTTGAACAGCTGGCCGGTGAGGAAGACGCGGATGCGCCGCGCCTCGCCGAGCTTGTGGGCGACGAGGCCGGTGGGGTTGCGATCGAAGAAGTCCATCGGCAGGCGCAGCAGCCGATCGAAGAGGTGCAGGCCGATGCGGGCGTCGATCTTGGCCGTCGCCACGGCGATGACGGTGCGCCGCAGGAAGCCGAGAAGCGTCTCGAAGCCGAGCGCGGCGACGACGAAGACGACGAGCACGACGAGCGTCGACATGCGCTGATGGACCAGCACCCGGTCGACGATGACCATGTAGAGGAGCGGCGGCACCAGGGCGAGGACGGAGAGCACCAGGGCGGCGAGGGCGACGTCGCGCACCAGCCGCTTCTCGCGCATCACCTGACGGATCATCCAGCCGAAGCCGAAGGGCTGTTCCTCGATGCCCTCGCCGGGGCGGCGGCGCAGCAGCATCGCTTCGCCGGTCCAGGAGGCGGAGAGGCGGATCTCGTCGATCGGCTGGGCGGCGCCGTCGGGATCGCGCGGGTCGCGCAGCATCCCCGCCGGGACGCCGCCGACGTCGCGGAAGCCTTCGGCGACCAGCCAGGTGCCGTCGGTGAGGCGCAACATCACGGGGAAGGCGCGACCGAAGTCGGCGAAGTGTTTCCAACGGAGACGGACGGAGCGGACGCGCAGGCCGGCGTCGGCGGCGATGCGCATCAGCCGATCGGTGCCGACGTCGCGGCCGCCGTCGAGTTGGTCGCGACGCAGCCGGTCGGCCGACATCGGCACGCCGAGGCGGGTCGCCACGAGGGCGAGCGCTTCCAGTCCCCCTGCGCCGGAGGTCGTCGAGGCCTCGTCCCGGGTCTCGCCCGTGTCTCCACCACTCATCGAACCACCGCCGCACGCTCCCGGGACACATCGATCCGGCGGCGAGTGTCGGCGCGTCATGGTAAACAGGACGTTAAACGGCCGCCCCTTTCCGGGTCGTCCCGGGACGGCGGGCGTCCGCGGGGCGCAACCGACGTTTCGCGCCGACAACATCTCGAACCTCTCCGACCGGGGAGGCTCGCCTCGGCGGCAAAGCCGGATAGGATGGCGGCGGGGAGCCGGGCGCGCGAGTCGAGCGCCGAAGCACCCGAGGAGACCGAGCGACGCCGCGCCGTCGCTCGAAACGACGACGTCGGAGAACGAAGAACGTGACGGGTGGAGACTTGCGGGGCATTTCGTCGATGGCGACGCGCCAGATCCTGGCCGAACTGGTCGAAGCCTATCGGGCGAAGAGCGGGCGGACGGTGGCGATCGAATCGGTCGGTGGCGTCGATGCGGCACGCCGGGTGCGCGAGGGTGAGGGCTTCGACGTCGTCGTCCTGGCGAACGACGCGCTGGAGAAGCTCGAGGCGGAGGGCCATCTCGCCGCCGGGACGCGCACCGGCTTCACCCTGTCGGCGCTCGCGGTGGCGACCCGGGCCGGCGCGGCCCCGCTCGTCTTCGCCCACGAGGCGGCGGTGCGCGACGCGATCCTCGCCGCCGCCACCGTCGGCTATTCGACCGGGCCGAGCGGCACCTATCTCCTGAATCTCCTGAAGCGCTGGGGCATCGACGGAGAGGTCGCGCCGAAGCTGCGTCAGGCGCCGCCCGGCGTGCCGGTCGGCACGATGGTGGCGCGCGGTGACGCGGAGATCGGCTTCCAGCAGACGAGCGAACTGCTCGGCGTCGCCGGCATCGAACTCGCCGGACCGCTGCCGCCGGCGGTCGCCTTCGAGACGCTGTTCGCGGCGGCCGTCGGGGCCCACGCCGGCGACCCGGACACGGCGCGCGACTTCGTCGCCTGGCTCGCGTCGCCCGAGACGACGGACTGCAAACGCCGCAACGGCATGGACCCGGCTTGAGCGAGGGACTGCTCCTGCCTCACGCCCGATCGAGCCACGCCAAGGCGCGCAACTGGTCGGGCGTCGCGACCGGCAGACCGAAGAACTCGAGATAGGCCGGGATCATCTCGAACAGCATGTCGGTGCCGACCTGGACCTCGCAGCCGCGGGCGAGCGCGGCGCGCAGGAAGGGGGTGTGGACCTCCTTCATCACCACCTCGCCGACCAGCGCCGTCGGCGCGATGCGGTCGACGTCGAGCGGCAGCGGATCGCCCGGCGACATGCCGAGCGGTGTGGCGTTGACGACGACGTCGAAGCCTTCCGGGTCGTTCGAGCCGGTCAACACCTCGAGGCCGGAATGATGGGCGGAGAGGCGTCCGGCGAGCGTGTCGGCCGAGCCGACGCGGGCGTCGTGGAGCGCCAGCGTCGCCACCCCGGCCCCGGCGAGCGAGGCGGCGATGGCCGAGCCGACGCCGCCGGCGCCGACCACCAGGGCGCGGGCGCCGGCGAGCCTGCGGCCCTTGCGCAGGACGCCACGGACGAATCCTTCGCCGTCGAACATGTCGCCGACCACACGACCGTCCGGCTCGAGACGAACGGCGTTGCAGGAGCCGGCGACCTTCACCGCGGTCGAGACCTCGTCGAGGAGGCCGACGACCTCGACCTTGTGGGGCATGGTGATCAGGGCGCCGAGGATGTTCGACATGGCGAAAAGCGGCCGGAAGATCGCTTCGAGGTCGCCCGCCTTCACCCCCATGGGCACGACCACGGCGTCGACGCCGGCGTGTTCGAACCACGGATTGTAGACGAGCGGCGCCTTGAAGGACTCGGTCGGGTGGCCGATGTGGGCGACGAGTTTCGTCCGGCCACTGATCATCGCGACGACCTCACTTCGCCGTGTCGGCGACCAGATGGGCGACGCGGCGCAGCGCCAGCCCGTAGCCCTGGGTGCCGAAGCCGGCCATGACGCCGTCGGCGCGCAGCGACACGTAGGAGTGATGGCGGAAGGCCTCACGCTTGTGGACGTTGGAGATGTGCACCTCGAAGACCAGCCCGTCGAAGGCGTTGAGCGCGTCGAGGATGGCGACCGACGTGTGCGTGAAGGCGCCGGGGTTGATGACGACGGCGCAGGCGGTCTCGCGGGCCTCGTGGATCCAGTCGATGATCTCGTATTCGCGGTTCGACTGGTGGAAGCGGAGGTCGAGGCCGAGCTCGGCCGCGAGCTCGCGGCAGCCGGCCTCGACGTCGGCGAGGGTCTCGCTGCCGTAGATGTGGGGCTGACGCTTGCCCAGGAGGTTGAGGTTGGGTCCGTTGAGGACGTAGACGAGGCGGCTCACCGATCTTCTCCGAAGTTGTCCGGCGAGCGCGACGCGGTCGACCGGAAGAAATCACCATGAGGACGCCCGTCCCCTCGCCGCCGATCGGGTCGGCGGGAGAGACGCGCGGGCGCAATTCAGCGGACGACGTAGCCGAAGAGCTTCGGCAGGAACAGAACCGTTTCGGGGACCAGCAGGCCGAGCAGCAGCGCCGTGACCAACACCCCGATGTAGGGCCAGATCGCCCGGACGATGGTGCGCAGCGGAATGCCGGTGATGGCGTTGATGACGAAGAGCAGCACGCCGTAGGGCGGCGTGATCAGGCCGATCATGCAGTTGACCACCGCGGTGACGCCGAAATGCACGAGGTCGATACCGAGCGCTTCGCAGGTCGGGATGAACAGCGGGATGATCACCAGGATGATGGTGGTGGCGTCGAGCAGGCAGCCGAGCAGCAGGAACAGCAGGTTGACGCCGAGCAGGAAGGTCAGGGGCGAGACTTCGAGCCCCTTGAGCACCACCGCCATCTGCGCCGGGATGTTCTCGGCCGCGACGATGTAGTTGAAGATCAACGACGCGCCGATGATCGCGCCGACCGCCGCCGAGGCCTTGCCGCTCTCCAGGAAGACGCGATGGAGGGTGCGCAGCGAGACGGCGTGGTAGAAGAAGGTCGCCAGGATCAGGGCGTAGAGCGCGGCGATGGCGGCGGCTTCGGTCGGGGTCGTGGCGCCGCCGTAGATGCCGTAGAGCAGGATCACCGGCATCATCAGCGCCGGGAAGGCGCGGAAGGTGAGGCGCGGCAACTCGCGCATCGGCACCGGCGCTTCGAGCGGCACGTTCTCGACCCGCGCCATGCGGGCGTTGAGCACCATCAGCGCCAGCCCCATCATGATGCCGGGGACGAAGCCGCCGAGGAACAGGTAGCCGATCGAGGTGTCGGAGACGAGGGCGTACATCACCATCGGGATCGACGGCGGGATGATCGGCCCGATGGTCGAGGCGGCGGCGGTGATCGCCGCGGCGTAGCCGGGCGAATAGCGGCCGTCCCGGCGCATCATGTCGATGATGATCTTGCCGAGGCCGACGGCGTCGGCGACCGCCGAGCCCGACATGCCGGCGAAGATCATGTTGGCGACGACGTTGACGTGGCCGAGGCCGCCGCGGAAACGACCGACCAGCGCCAGACAGAAATTCAACAGCCGCTCCGAGATCGTCCCGGCGTTCATGATGTTGGCGGCGGTGATGAACAGCGGGATCGCCAGCAGCAGGAAGCCGTCGTAGAGACCCTGGATCATCTGCTCGGCGGCGAGCCCGACGTCCTGCCCCTTGAGGAAGAGGTAGAGGATCGAGGAGACCATCATCGACAGCGCCACCGGCGCGCCGATGCCGGCGAGCGCGAAGAGCGCGGCGATGCACCAGAAGAAGGCGGCGCTCACGAAGCCTCCTCCCGCTCCAGCGTGGCGATGGAATCGCCGCGGATCAGGCGCCAGCAGCGCGTGAGGTAGTGGGCGATCACCGCCACCAGGAAGATCAGGTAGACGGAGAAGACGTAGTCGAAGCGGATGCCGATGATGTCGGTGGAGCGGATCTTCTTGAAGGTGATGAAGTCCCAGGTGGCGGGCATCGACGCGGCGAAGCCGACCGCCAACACGATGGCCGAGAGGAGGGCGTAGACGCGCCGCGTCCGTTGCGAGCCGGCGTTGTAGATCACGTCGAACTTGACGTGGTCCTTGTCGGCGACGACGAAGGCCGCGCCCCAGAACACCGCCCACAGCCAGGTGATGAGGATGACCTCGTAGGCCCAGTCGACCGGCGCGTTGAAGAGATAGCGCGAGCCGATCTGGACGAGGAAGGCGGCGAACATGGCGATCATCAGCGCCACCAGGACGTCTTCCGCCCGCCGCTGCAGGAACTTCAGGACCGCGAACATCACTCCCCCGCCCACGATCGCGAGATGACGAAACGGGAGGGGCGCCGCGGCGCGGCACCCCTCGAGGTCGGCGGGACGGGTCCGACCCGTCCCGTCGCCATCACTTGATGGCGTTGACCTTGTCGACCATGCCCGCCGGCCAGTCCTTGGCGAACTTGGAGGCGAGATAGTCGGCCTGGACCTTCTTGCGGAAGGCCTCGACGTCCGGGGCGTAGACCTTGAGTCCCTTCTCCTTGAAGAAGGCCACCAGATCGTCCTCGAGCTTCAGCTGCGCCTGACGCGCCGCTTCGCAGGCCTCGTCGACCGCCTTCTGCACGGTCGCCTGCTGCGCCGGAGTGAAGCCGTCCCACACCTTCTTGGAGATGGCGAGGTAGTTCTGGTCGACGAGGTGCGAGGTCAGCACGATCTGCTTGGTCACCTCGTAGAACTTGGCGTCCTTGTCGGTCGGGAGCGGGTTGTCCTGGCCGTCGATGGCGCCGGTCTGGAGCGCGGTGTAGACCTCGGTGAAGGCGAGCGGGAGCGGGTTGGCGCCCAGCGCCTTGCCGAGGAAGAGCCAGGCTTCCGAGCCGGGCATGCGCAGCTTGACGCCGGCGAGATCGTCGGGGGTCTTCACTTCCTTGTCGGTGCGCAGGTTCACCTGACGGCGACCGAGATACATGACCGAGAGCAGCTTCACGCCGAGCTTGGCTTCGGTCTGCTTCTTCAGATCGTCCATCACCGGATCGGCGAAGAC